>JAHWJQ010000289.1 GCA_019348305.1 Actinomycetota bacterium | reverse complement strand
TGTTCCCCTGGTCGGTGCCTCGGGAGCCATTGCCGGGGTGATGGGGGCCTACCTGGTGATCTTCCCGCGGGTGCCCATCCGCTCGCTCATCATCTTCTTCTTCGTTCTCTTCCGCGACGTCGAAGCCCGCTGGCTGCTCGGCATCTGGTTCGTCTCCCAGTTCTTCATCAACCCCAACTCCGGCGTGGCGTGGGCGGCCCACGTCGGCGGCTTCGTGTTCGGCGTGGTGGGCGGGCTGTTCTGGCGGGGCCGCCGCCAGCCCGAGCCGGAGCCGCTGTACTACGCCCCCTACCGCTGAGCCCCGAGCTGTTCGCTCACCAGGGTGGCGAGGTCGGCGGCCACCACGTCGGCTTCGAAGTCGGCCGGGCCGTCGTCCTGCAGCTTGACCCCCGTCTCCACCAACGCGAAGGGGACTTCGAGCCGGCGGGCCAGCAGGCCGTCGGTGGAGGGGCGGTCGCCGACCATGATGCGGGCGTCGTCCACCCGCGCTCGCAGGAGGTCGGCGATGGGCTGGTAGGGCTTGCCGGCGACGACCGGTGTGGCGCCGCTGGCGTAGGCCACCGCGGCCACGATCGAGCCCCCGCCGGGCACCGGCCCTTTGTCGGTGGGGTAGGTTGCGTCGTCGTTGGTGGCGATGAGCCGGGCTCCTCCGTGCACCGCCGAGAAGGCGGCGGCCAGCCGGTCGAAGTCGAAGTCGCGGTGCCAGCCCACCACCACGGCGTCGGCCTTGCCCTCGCGCACCGGGTGGGCGCCCCGCGCCTCCAACGCCTCCGCCACCCCCGGGCCGGCGCACACGAGCACCGTCTCCCCCGGCTCGACCAGGGTGGCCGCCGCCTGGGCCGAGGTGATGAGGTCGCCGGCGGTGGCGGGAACACCGCAGCGCTCGAGCTTGGCCAGGTACTCCCCGACCCGGGCGGAGGAGTTGTTGGTGAGGAACACGACGCGCTCCCCCGCGTCCCGCAGCCGGGCCACCGCCTCCGCGGATCCGGGGATGGGCTGCTCGGCCAGCCACACGACGCCGTCAAGGTCCAGGAGCCAGGTCATGCTGGGCGGTTGTAGCACCCGATAGGTTCGAGCGGGTGCCTTCCTTCTCGCCGTTCCGTGGGATCCGCTACAACGCCGAGGGCGGCCACGTCGACGAGGTCGTCTGCCCGCCCTACGACGTGATCGCCCCTTCGGACCGTGAACGCCTCGTCGGGCGCAGCGAGCACAACGCCGTGCACCTCGAGGTTCCGGCGGCCGACCGGGGTGTCGACCGCTATTCGGCGGCGGCGTCGCTGTGGGAGCGGTGGCAGGCCGAGGGGGTACTGGTCGCCGACGACGAGGCGTCCTTCTACGCCTACCGCATGGGCTTTCGCGACGAGACAGGCCGGCCCCGCCAGACCACGGGAATCCTGGGCGCCCTGCACCTGGAGCCTCCGGGCCGGGGCATCCTGCCCCACGAGCGCACGACCACCAAGGACAAGGCCGACCGCCTCGACCTGCTGCGGGCCACCAGGGCCAACCTCTCCCCCATCTGGGCCCTGACGCCGGCCGAGGGCGTGTCGGCGCTGGCCGAGACGCCCGGCCCTCCCGACAGCCGGGCCACCGACGACGAGGGGGTGCACCACCGGCTCTGGCGTCTGAGCTCGCCGGCGGTGATCGAAGCGGTGAGCGAGGCGGTGGCGTCGGAGCCGGTGCTCATCGCCGACGGTCACCACCGCTACGAGGTGGCCCTGGCCTACCAGGCCGAGATGGGCTCAGGCGGCGGGCAGGACCGGATGCTGGCGTTGGTGGTCGAGCTGTCCGACGAGCAGCTTTCGGTGCGGCCCATCCACCGCCTGGTGTCCGGGTTGCCGGCGGGCTTCGACCTGTTCGCCGCCGTGGAGCCGTTCTTCGAGGCGGTCGAGACGGAGGCGGTGAACGAGACCATCGGCGAACGGATGGCGGCGGAAGGGGCGCTGGCCCTGGTGGACGAAAGCGGCGGGACGTGGCTCCTGCGGCCGCGGCCCGACACGGTGGCCGCCGCCGGCCACGACCTCGACTCCAGCCGCCTCGACGTCGCCCTGGCCACGCTGCCTGCCCACGACCTGCGGTTCCAGCACGGGTGGGACCTCGCCGCCGCTGCGGTGGCCAAGGGCGAAGCCCAAGCGGCCATCCTGTTGCGCCCGGCGACGGTGGCCCAGATCGCCGAGGTCAGTCGCGGCGGCGAGCGCATGCCGCCCAAGACCACTTTCTTCTACCCCAAGCCGGCGACCGGCCTGGTCTTTCGCAGCCTCGACCTCTGACCCGCCGGACCTCCGGCCCCCTTCGTCGCTTGGGTCCTTCTGGTCGCCGAATGTGGCCAAACGACGGCCTGCAACAGCCAGAAGGGCCCAAACATGAGATGTGTGGGGACCTCCTCCGCTCAAGGGTTGGCAACCATGTGGGCCGCAATCCGTGAAGGAGCTCTAGAGGAGGTCCCTGATGGTGATGGTAGGTGGGTTGGATCTGCATCGCACGCAGATCACCTTCGAGCTCGGCGACCAGGACAGCGGCGAGCTCTGGCGGGGTCGGTTGTGGCAGCCGGACCGGTTGCGGGTGCGGCGCTGGCTGTGCGGCGAGGTGGCAGAACGGGCGGTCGGGCGCCCCGTCCGGCTGGCTGTGGAGGGTTGCACCGGGTGGCGGTTCGTGGTGGAGGAGATCGAGCGGGCCGGGTTCGAGGCGTTGGTGGCCGAGCCGGCCGAGACCCAGGACCGCCGGGGGTCGAAGAAACGGGCCAAGACCGACCGC
>JAHWJQ010000288.1 GCA_019348305.1 Actinomycetota bacterium | reverse complement strand
TCTCATCGATCCCTCACCCCCACTACTGGTGGTCGAACCCCCCGAGAAGTGCCAAAGTTTTTGAGATTTCTCAGAAAAACCTCGGGTCCGGAGTCAAGGGCGGCCGGAGGCCGGCAGAGCGAACCCTTGACGCCGGACCTGTGGAACCGCTGCGAGCATCATGAGGCCGGTCCCCGGCTGGGCCGGGGGCCTGAGTGCCCCACGTCGCCCTTCGGGTCGGTACGGCCCCCGGTTCTCGTCACCCTGGTCGCGCTGGCGGCGGGCGGTGGGGTGGTGGAGACCGGCTCGCGCCGGCGTGGCTGGCCAGCCGACGCTCAAGGGCGGTAAAGGCGTCGATGACCGCCGGCGCCTCGATTCGGTGTGATCAGGACCTCTTGGAACGCGTCTTGCTACTGGGTTGCTACTGAATCGCCGCTGGAGCCGTCCTGATGGCCGAGGCAACTCGATGGCCCACGTCGGCCAAGATCGCCGTGCTCGGGTTCGACATCTCCGAGCCCGGGCCGGGGCAGTCGGTTCCTAGTAGAGCTGCCGCTGACGGGCGACGGGCTTTCCGAGACCGACGCCGCCGCCGGACCAGGTGATCCGGGTGCGAGGAAGGGCCCCCCGTCCACCTCGCCGATGACTCCGTGACCGGCAGGAGGCCGTCCAACGGACAACGCCGTTACCGGTCGACCAGACGTCCGTTGTTGAAGTCGTCGTAGGCGGCCAGGTCGAGCAGACCATGCCCCGAATAGTTGAAGAGGATCACCTTCTCCTCTCCGGACTCCTTGCAGACCAGGGCCTCGTCTATGGCAGCCCGGATGGCGTGGGCCGCCTCGGGGGCCGGCAGGCGGCCTTCGACGACGGCGAACTGCCTCGCCGCCTCGAAGACCTTGCCCTGGGGATACGCGACCGCCTCCATGCGCCCGCTGCGCACGAGAAGCGAGATGATCGGTGCGTCGCCGTGGTAGCGCAGGCCACCGGCATGGATCTCGGGCGGCATGAAGTCGTGGCCGAGGGTGTACATGGCCAGTAGCGGCGTCATGCCGGCGTTGTCCCCGAAGTCGTACTCGAACTTGCCGTTGGTGAGCGTCGGGCACGACGTCGGCTCAACCGCCACCAGTCGTACTGCCGCGTCCTCGATGAAGGGCAGGCTGATCCCCGCGAGGTTCGACCCGCCACCGCACGACGCTATTACCACGTCAGGCCTGCGCTCGCCGGCCATCTCCAGCTGCTCCCTGGCCTCCAGGCCGATCACGGTCTGGTGAAGCAGGACATGGTTGAGCACCGAACCCAGGGCGTAATGGGTGTCGTCCCGGCTGCCGGCGTCGCGCACGGCGTCGCTGATCGCCACGCCGAGCGATCCCGGTGATGCCGGATCATCGACCGGCGAAGGCACGCACTCGGCGCCCCAGGTCTCCATGAGGATCCGCCGATACGGCTTCGAGTCGAAGGAGGTGCGCACCATGTAGACCTTGCATTCCAGCCCGTACTGCGCGCAGGCGAACGACAGCGCGGTGCCCCACTGCCCCGCCCCGGTCTCGGTGGTCAGCCGAGAGGTCCCGGTCTGCTTGTTGTAGAAGGCCTGCGGTACCGACGTGTTCGTCTTGTGGGAACCGGCGGGACTCCCGGATTCGTCCTTGAAGTAGAGCCGTGCCGGGGTGCCGAGCTCGCGCTCGAGACGCAGGGCCCGCACCAGCGGCGTCGGCCGCCAGAGCCTGAGGATGTCGAGCACCTCTCCGGGGATGTCGATCTCCAGGGCGGTGCTCATCTCCTGCTCGATCAGCGGCATCGGGAACAGCGGGTCAAGGTCGTCGGGACCGACGGGCTCCCGGGTACCGGGGTGCAAGGGAGGTTGCAAGGGCTCTGGAAGGCGAGGCAGCACGTTGAACCAAGCCGTAGGGAGGCGGTCTACAGGGAGATGGAAGCGCACAGCGCGACTTTAAGCCACCGCGTCGGCGCCCGACCTCACCGATTCGCGTGGGATCCTTCGGAGAGCGCCCAGGTGGCGAAGGCATGGCGTAGGGAGTGGAAGGTCCAGGCCCGCCGACCGTCGGCACGCCGTGGCCACGGGGCTGCCTCCGCCGCGGGCTCCAAGGTGTGGCGCCGGTAGTTGGAGCGGCGGGGAAACACCCCCGGGCTGAGGGGAACACCAGCCCGTCGGGGGCCCCGCCCAGGCGGCGGGACAGCAGCGGCCCGAGGTCTGCGTCCCCCGGGGCCGCGGGTCGCGTACATGGTGGTGCGCCGACGGCTTGGGCGGGCCATGGCCAGGCCGTGGCGGCCCTCGACCACCTGGCGGTCGACGAGGATGAGCCGGCGGGCGGGGTCGATGCGCTCCGCGGGAGGGCGGCAATGTCCCCCCAGCGCAGATCGAGTAGGCCCATCAGGCAGATGGCAGATGGCAGACGGCAGCCAGATCAGAAATCTGCTCTCATGCCTGAAGTCAGCGCCACCCAAGCAGCCCGAAACTTCGCTGACCTGCTCGACGCCATCGAACACCGGGGAGAGCACTTCACCATTGTCCGGAGAGGAAAGGTCGTGGCTCACCTCGAGCCTGTCAGTCTGGGGCGGGGCGCTGAGGTGAAGTCGATGCTCAGCCGGCATCGGTTGGATGCGGCCTGGACCGACGACCTCCGGGCGTTACGAGGGCAGGTCGAGCTTCAGCACCGACGGTGACCCGCCTGTTGCTCGACACGACGTTCCTCATCGACGCCGATCAGGCAAGCACCCGGATCGCAGAGACGATCGAGGATGACGACGACGTAGCGATCGCTGCCATCACGGTG
>JAHWJQ010000287.1 GCA_019348305.1 Actinomycetota bacterium | reverse complement strand
CAACACCACCATGACCGTCGAGCTCATCCACCCCATCGCCATGGACGAGGGGCTCCGCTTCGCCATCCGCGAGGGTGGACGCACCGTGGGCGCCGGCCGCGTCACCAAGATTCTCAAGTAGGGACGGGACCACGTGGCGCAGAAGATCCGCATCCGGCTGAAGGCTTACGACCACGAGGTCCTCGACCAGTCGACGAAGAAGATCGTGGAGACGGTGCTGCGCACCGCGGCCAAGGTGAAAGGCCCGGTGCCGCTCCCGACGGAGAAGCACCGCTACACGGTCATCCGCTCGCCCCACAAGTACAAAGACAGCCGCGAGCACTTCGAAATGCGGATTCACAAGCGGCTGCTCGACATCGTGGAGCACACCCCCAAGACGGTCGACTCACTGCAGCGCCTCGAGGTGCCGGCCGGCGTGGAGATCGAGATCAAGTTGCAGCAGGCGTAATTCGCCTTCGCAACCGGAGGTTGCTCGGCGAGTTCGGGTTTCGCCATCGCAAGCAGAGCTTGCTCGGCGAGTTCGTTGTGCCGCCCTTCGGCCGGCGCTGTCTGTTGCTCGTTCGACCGGCGGAGCCGGATCGAACGAGGATGGAACAGCCCTCGGTCGTGGGTCCTCACGTCTTCTGGGCGGGTTACAGGACTCTTAGTGCGCTTGCTTGGTCTCGTTCTCTTCTTGCTAGAGCGTGGAGGACGGCTTGGTCGCCGTGGCGGGCGCGGGCGGTGTCCACCAGGACGGCGATGGCGACTGCGGTGGCGGCGTCGGGGAGCGGCGGCATGGGCACCTCCAGGCTGCGGGCCAGGTCGTCGATGTGGACAGCCAGCTCCACCAACCTGGTCTTGAGGTACTCGTCGATGAGCAGCGCCCGGCCGGCGAAGGCCAGCACCCGCCGCTCGGGCGGGGTCTCGGGGAGCCGTTCGGCCAGGCGGTCCTGGACCTTGCTGGCGTCGAGGTAGAGGCGAGCCCACCCGCCGGCCGCGGTGGTGGCCGCCCTTTCACGAACACCGACGTTGGCCTGGGCGTTGGGGTCCGGTTCCACCAGCGGTGCGTAGTACTGGGCGGCGGTGATCACCGGAGGATCGGGCTCGGGCATGTCGAGGAACCACTCGACCTGGAGGATGGCCCTTGCCAGGTGGGCCGCCAGTTCGCCCACCTCCATTTGTGCCAGGACGCTGGGCTGGCTCCACCGGTCGCCCAGCTCCCGGCGGGAGAGCAGGCCCACCGCTACCGCCGTTGCCGCTATGTACGCGGCCCGGATGTCGTTCACGCCGATGCGTCCCGGCCGTGCACCCACCGAGAAAAGGCGGGGCTGAAGTCACAGCCGGCAGCCTCGCTGAGGAGACGCTCGAGATCGTCGGTGGACAGGAAGCCCCGCCGGCGTTGGCGGTACAGGGCACCCATCACGTCGCACAGTCCGTCCACTCCGAGCACCGCAGCCACACCGGCGAAGAAGCGGGCGCCGGCGCCGTAGGCCTCGCGCGGGGTGTACCGAGCCAACGGTGAGGCCGGCCGCAGCACCAAAGGAGGCTCGGACCAGTCGAACGGTTGGGCCCACTGCCGGGGCCGTGGTGCGGCGGAGGTGTACCAGGTGGTGAAGGCCTCGTCGATCCAACCGTCGGATGCCGATGCCGGCTTCACTCCCCGGCCGAACCAGGCGTGGAACACCTCGTGCTCCAGCGACGCGACCGACGCCGTGGTCCCCCCGTCGTATTCCATACCTCGGGTGCTGCCCCAGACGTAGGTGAGGAACCGGTCGCCATGGGCGTAGTCGCCGAATCGCCGGCGGTTGTGGGCCAGGCACTCTGCCACCGTGACGTGACAGGCGGCGAGGTCGATCTCGGGTCCGGCCAGCTTGAACGTGTCCAGCGTGATCCCGTCTTCCTCGGTCGAGATCCGGTCGTAGCGCTCCACGGGCACGATCACCAGCATTGGCGAGAGCGAGGTGAAGTGTGAAGGGTAGGTCACCCGCTGACGCCCGCCGTCCCCGGGCGCCACCTCGCCCTCAACTCCGGCGCCGCCCTGCTCGCCGGCATCGAGCTCGGCCTGCCCGCCGCGCTGCTCGTCGAAGGGCTGGCCGGCTTCAGCGGCGTCCGGCGCCGCATGGAGCTCAAGGGCATGGCCGCCGGGGTGCGGGTCTACGACGACTACGCGCACCACCCCACCGAGGTGCGTGCCCAGCTGGTCGCGGCCCGGGAGGTGGTCGGACCGGGACGGCTGGTCGTGGCCTTCCAGCCGCACCGCTACAGCCGCACCCTGGCGTTCGGCCACGAGCTGGGGCAGGCGCTGGGCCTGGCCGACGAGGTGGTGGTCATGGAGGTCTACGCCGCGGGGGAGGAGCCTGTCCCCGGCGCCACCGGGGCCACGGTCGCCGCCGCGGTCCCCCTGGCGCCGGAGAACGTGCTGTTCGAGCCCTCGTGGTCGGCCGTCCCCCTCGCGCTGGCCCAGCGGGCCCGGCCGGGTCGAGCTGCGGCTCCCCATCACCAACAAGACCGAGTTCGACTGGCAGGGAACGGTTCGCCTGCAGCTCGGCGACACGTCCATCCCGGTGGAGATCGGCGAGATCAAGGCGGGTGAGACCGCGGAGGACAACATCCGGGTCAAGGTCTCGCCGGGCGAGATCGAGATCGACGGGTCGCTGCTGATCGGCCCGTGAGGACCGGCTGCTATCCCGGCAGCTTCAACCCGCCGACGGTCGCCCACCTGGCGCTGGCCGCCGCCGCTCGCGACGCGTGCCGGCTCGAGCGGGTGGACCTGGTGGTGTCGCGGGTGGCGCTCGCCAA
>JAHWJQ010000286.1 GCA_019348305.1 Actinomycetota bacterium | reverse complement strand
CGCCTGTTCCACGTGGTCGGAGTTCACCGGCCTCCGGCGCACTGACCACGACATCCCCGCTCCGCTCGGCGCCATCAAGGGATTCGACCGCGAACAGGATGTGCGTTCCACCATCGAGGGCTCCCGGCTCCTGGGCAAGTTCTTCCTCCCAGTCGAGGTAGCGCTGCCAGCGTCCAGGTTCGGCCGCGAACCACTCCAGTGCTGCTGCGTGCCCGAGCGACGTGGCGTTGGAGGCGGACGCAGCCAGAAGCCGGCATGGAAGGGCGTCGATCATGGCCAGGATCTCGCCCCAGCGGAACATTCGGCAGCGATGGGCGTCGGCGGGCGTGTGCCGCAGATCACCGGTGCGAAGGACCGCGTCTGTCACCTCCATCCCGTACTGGCGGCTCTCCTCCACGACGACGGGGAGAAAGAACCGCATGGTGCCGACGGTGGCCATGACGCTGGCCAGCACCATCCCGCCGACCCGCGTGACCCGCAGACACTCGCTCAGTGCTCGCTCTGCCTGCTCGAAGGCGTAGGAGATCGGTCCGCCGAAGGCGACGGTTGCATCGAAGGACCGATCCGGAATCTCGGACAGGTCCCGCACGTCGAGCAGCAGCGCAGGCTCGCCGTCGAAGCGGATGCGCATCGGGTTGCCCTCGACCAGCACGTGGGTGCCGTCGGCTCGCAGTACCGGCACCGGGCTCGGCTCCACCTGCTGGCCCGCGAGGGTCCGGTCGAGGCGGTCCTGCACGGCGGCGGCGTCGGTGGGCCGCACGAGGTCGAGGAGCGGGCGGCCGACCAGCGCGGAGGGGTCGGGCCAGCCGAGGAGGCCGGTCAGCGCCGGGTTCACGAGCACGATCCGGCCCTCGACGACGACGTGCTGGTCGACGACACCGCCGGTGGCGCGGTGCCGCTGGGCCGCCTGCTGCCGGCCGGGACGGACAGCCGCGGTAGGCCCACGGCCGCTCGCGTGGTCGTCTACCGCCGACCGCTCGAGGCGCGCGCGGCCGACCGGACGGAGCTCGCCGAGCTGGTGCACGACGTGGTGGTCGACCAGGTGGCTCGCTTGCTCCAGCTCGACCCGGACGAGGTCGACCCACCGCCGACCTAGGAGCGTGGGTCAGTAACACGCCACTTGGGGTGCTTGGGCCGATTGGCTGATCGCGGGATCATGAGGCGTGCCAGACGATCACGCTGAAGACGGTCTGTTCGAGATGGACCGGGTGGAGTTGCCGGAGGACGTGTCGTCGGCGGCGAAGGTGCCGGTGGACAAGACGTTCCGGCCGTTCAACCCCGATCAGGTGCTGCTGTTGCCGCCGTCGCTGGATGACTGGCTGCCGTCTGAGCATCTGGCCCGGTTCGTGGCTGAGCTGGTCGATGAGCATCTGGACCTGAGCCGGATCCGCGCCGCCTACACCGAAGGGCGGGGAGCGCCGCCGTTCGACCCGCGCCTGGTGGTCCGGTTGTTGATCTACGGCTACACGACCGGGGTTCGGTCGTCGCGGGCGATCGAGCGGCGCTGCGTCGACGACGTCCCGTTCCGCTGGCTGGCCTGCGGGCAGGCGCCGGACTACCGGTCGATCGCCCGGTTCCGCAAGCGGCACCTGTCGGCGCTGGCGCAGCTGTTCTTGCAGGCATTGAAGCTGTGCCAGGCCGCCGGGATGGTCAGCCTGGGCCGGGTCGCGCTGGACGGCACGAAGGTGCGGGCGAACGCCTCCAAGCGCAAGGCGATGAGCTACGCCCGGCTGACCGAGAAGGAGAAGGTGCTGGCCGAGGAGGTCTCGGCGTTGCTGGCTGAGGCGCAGCGGATCGACGACGCCGAAGACGCCCAGTTCGGCAAGGACCGGCGCGGTGATGAGCTGCCCGCCGAGCTGGCCCGCCGGGAGACCCGGCTGGCGAAACTGCGGGAGGCCAAGCAGGCGCTGGAGGACGAGGCGCGCGTGGCGGCGGCCGAGCACGCCGCCGAGCTCGCCCGGCGCAAGGGCGCTGACGAAGACGCCGTCGAGCAGCGGGCGGCGCAGGCCGCCGCCACCGCGGTGCCGAAGCCCAAGGCGCAAAGGAACTTCACCGATCCGGACAGCAAGATCATGATGACCGGGGACGGGTCGTTCGCGCAGTGCTACAACGCCCAGGCCGTCGTCGATGCCGACCATCAGGTCATCGTCGCCGCCGACCTGCACGACTGCGCCAGCGACGTGGTGAGCCTGCACCCGATGACCGAACAGGTCGCGGGCAACACCGGCGCGCACCCCGACCAGCTGCTGGCCGACGCCGGCTACTGCTCAGCCGACAACCTGGACAAGGCCGCGCAGGTCAGTGAGCAGACCGGCACCGAGTTCCTGATCGCGACCGGCCGGCGCAAGCACGACGAGCCGGCGCCGCCACCGCCCCGCGGCCGGATCCGCAAGGACGCGACGCGCAAGCAGCGGATGGCCCGCAAGCTCACCACCAAGCCCGGCCGGGCCGCCTACGCCCGCCGCAAAGCGATCGTCGAGCCGGTCTTCGGACAGATGAGCATCCTGCAGAACGCCAAGCAGCTGCTGCTCCGCGGCCACGCCGCCGCCCGCGACGAATGGCTCCTGCTCGCCGCCTGCCACGACCTCCGCAAGCTCCACGGCATCATCGGCGTCAGCGGCCTCAGAACTCTTGGCACGACCTGAAGGGCAGCCGACAAGCCTCGGCACCTCAGGCACACCCAAACGGCGCCGCAGCCGTGACCACGATGTTCCCAGCCCGATCCGCCCACGACGACCAGCCGAACACCGCCGCGCACCGTGATCAACCGAATGGACCTTTCGGACC
>JAHWJQ010000285.1 GCA_019348305.1 Actinomycetota bacterium | reverse complement strand
AACGGCGCGGTTGCTTGGATGGCGCAACATCCATTCGATCGACACCGATCCCGCGCCCGCGCCGACGTCCCACAACAGCTCGCCCCTGCGGGGCGCGAGCGCCGACAGGCTAATGGCGCGGATGTCGCGCTTGGTGAGCTGGCCGTCGTTCTCGAACCAAGCGTCGCTGAGGCCGGGCGCCAGGGTGACGGTGCGGGCGTCCGCATCGGCCGCGACCTCGACGCCCTGGACATCGAGACGTTGGAGTGGGCAGCCCGGATCGTCGAGCGCTGGGAGGCGGGGCGCTCACACGGAACGAGCCGCCGACGCACCGGCTGATGCTGCTACTCGACAGCGAGGCCATCTCGGCCGTCGTCCACGGTCCTGCTGGGGGTCGAGACCGAGTACGGGCGCTCGTCGCCGACAGACGGCGCGCCCTTTCGTAGGGCGTGTGGCCGCGAGACGTCGCTCGCCGCAGCGACATCGACTCCCTCGATGCCGAAATCAGCGGCCTGGACGCCAAGCTCGACGCCACGCAGCGATTACTGGTGGAGCGGTTCGAACACACTGAGGCGCACCTGGTGGGCGTCATGCGGGGGGGAGCTCAACGCCCAGATCAGGAGCCTGAGTTCGGCTTTGTGGGCCTTCAGGCCACCATCGGTGCCTTCGTCGTCGGCTTCGTGCGCTTCGCGGTCTGAGCCGCCCGGGCTCAGGCGCTGCGCCGGCGGGTGGCCACGACGGCCACCGAGCCGGCACCGATCAGCAACACGGCCGTAGCGACCAGCGGAGCCGTGACGCCGGAGCCGGTGCGAGGGAGGGTGTCCCCACGGGCGAGAGATACGCCCCGCACGTCCACCGTGAAGGTGAGCCGGCGGGGGGTCCCGTCGGCCCCGGTGCCGGTTGCGGCGAGGGTGTGGCGGCCGGGCGAGGCGGTCCGCGGGATCGTGACGTCGATGGAGAAGGTGCCGTCCTCGCGGACCTGGGTGGTACCGAGTACGACCGCGACGACTTTGGCCGATCGCACGGCCGTCGGCTCGGCCTTCCCGCGGACGTGGGTGATACCGAGTACGACCGCATCGTCGAAGGTGACCGTGACGGTGCTGGCGGCGGCGAAGCCGGCCCCGCTCACCGTCATGGACCCACCCGGCCCTACCTCGGTCTTGTCCGCCTGCAAGTTCGACCCCTGCGGCGGGTACTGAACCTGGGACGAGGCACCGCCGGCGAAGACCAGCAGCGCCACGAGGGCGCCCGTGATCGTCAGCCCGATACGACGAGCCATAGCCAGGATCAGAACTTCCCGAGGCGGCGTCATACGCCCGTGCGCTGCAGAACCGCGGGGACGGTGCGGGCGATGAGGGCGAGGTCGCGGCCCAGCGACCAGTTCTCCACGTAGTCCAGGTCGAGAGCCAGGTAGTCCTCGAAGGACGACTGGTGGCGGTCGGAGACCTGCCAGGGGCCGGTGATGCCCGGCTTGGCCAGCAGCCGGCGGGCTGCCCGGCGGTCGTAGGTGGCCACCTCTTGGGGCAGGGCGGGGCGGGGGCCGACCAGGCTCATGTCCCCCCGAACCACGTTGAAGAGCTGGGGCAGCTCGTCCAGGCTGAGCTTGCGCAGCCAGCCGCCCACGCGGGTGATGCGGGGGTCGTGGGTGATCTTGAACAGTGGTCCGTCGGCCTCGTTGGCCGCCTGCAGCCGCTCCCGCAGGGCCTCGGCGTTGGCCACCATCGAGCGGATCTTGAGGACCTCGAACTCCCGCCCGTTCAGGCCGACCCGGCGCTGGCGGAACAGCACCGGCCCGGGCGAGTCGAGGCGTACCGCCACGGCCAGCACGACCAGGAGGGGGAGGGTGAGCACCAGCGCCACCGTGGCCATGGCCACGTCGAGGGCCCGCTTGAGGGCGGGGCGCCATGCCAGCCGCGAGCCGGCGACGGCATCAGGGGCCCAGGTGGGGGACGGGAACAGGGTGGCATCGCTCATGCCGTAAATGTCGGCTTCTGGCCTCGACCGTTGGCCCCAACGTTCCCCCAACTATCCGGCCAGCCGGGAGCCCGCTCACGCCAGCTTTCCCAACATTTGGCCAACATTGCCCAACGCGGCTCAACCTGGCGCCGGCGTCGCTATAGCGGGGGGTGCCCTCGCGACGCGGGGGCTGGTGGTGGACGATTCCCTACCCCCTGGTCGTGCACGTGCGCGAGGCGCCAGGCCATGGTCGGCGACGACGGCCGGGTCGATTTGGGGAACCGGCTGTCGGTCCACTGCCGGGCTTCAGCGGCTGTCGTGTGACTCGATGATCCAGACATGCGTAGTAGGTGCCGACGGGCAGCGCCCCCTCGATCTCGGCCGGCGCCGGCGCACCGCCCCCGCGACCAGAAGATGGCGCTGCGGCCCTGCACCCCACCAGCCGCTGGCCCGACGGCTGCGGGGTGCCCTCTGAGCGTTGTGAGTCCCACCACCTCGAGCACTGCACCGCAACGGCGCCGGTCATGCCTCTGGCGGCGGTGCGAGGCGTCGGTGACGCCGGCGGGACCGGTGACCGACCCGGCGGTGGCCCGTGGCTCGCCACTGTCGCCCGACTGACAGCGGCGACTCCGCGGCTGGCGCCAGGCTCCTGGGTTGGGGGCTGGCGGCTTCGGCGCGGCCGTGGTTCGGTCGTGGTGGCCGGTTTCGCTGGTGTGGCGTTGGGCGGAGGATCAGCGGCACCAGCTGTGGTGGCAAGGTCTCACCGATCGGCGGTCGCGGCATGGCCGACGGGTGGAGCACGTGGGGGCGGTTCCGCGGAACCCGGTGCCCCTGGCACAGCGGTGCCGAACGTGACGCGAGAGCTTCCCCTCCTCTGTGAGAGGCCCAACGCCGGCGTTCGGCTCCGAGCCGGTAA
>JAHWJQ010000284.1 GCA_019348305.1 Actinomycetota bacterium | reverse complement strand
CCACCCTCCCCGGTGTCCCCGTCGTCTCGGTGACGGGCGCAGCAGATGTCATCGGGCGCAGCTTCCAGGCCACCAACGAGGCCATGAAGCGCCTCGAGGCTGCCGGCATCGTGCGCCAGGTCAACGTGGGGCGACGCAACCGAGCCTTCGAGGCGCCAGCGGTCATCGACGCCTTCACCGCCCTCGAGCGCCGGCTGGCCAGCCCCGCCGGCGAGACCCGCTCGGCACCGCCGCACCGGCCTGCGCCGGCGCCGCCACGGTGACAGGACCCGCCCGAACCGCATCGGCACGGCCATGTGGGCACTCAGGCCCCGGCACCAGCCGGGGCCGGTCTCATTGTGGTGCGCGGCCCTTCGGCAGGGCCGGCGTCAAGGGTTCGCTCCGCCGGCCGCCGGCCGCCCTTGACTCCGACCTCCCGGCCAACGCCTCTGGACAAGACCCTATGGCTGTAGTTACACTCCTGTAGTTCTCCACGTTCCTCGGTGGTGGGAGTGCTCAATGAAGGATGCCGCTGTCTATTCGTTCGGCGAGGTCCTCCGGGGTTTGCGGCACGAGGCCGACGTGTCGATTCTCCGGGCCCAGGAGCTCACGGCCTACGGCAACTACGAGCGGTGGGAGTCGGGCCAGACCAGGGTCGGCGCCGACCACCTCGACAACATCGGCGCGGCCTTCGGTGTGGGCAACGATCTGTGGCAGCTGGTGTACGCCTGGTTGGTCGACCGCTTCGTCCCGCTCCCTGGTTGCGAGCCGGTCGACATCAGTGATGCCGAGCTTCGTCGGCAGCTTTCCTGCCTGCCTCAGCGTGAGGTCGACCTCGGCGAGTACGCCGACATGGCCCTCGGACGTCTTACCCACACCGACGTGGCCGTGGCCGGCGTCATCGCCCGGTACGGATGCGGCTACGCCGGAGATCGGCGGCTGGTCTTGGAGGCGACGGAGCGGACGACGGTACCTACTGCGCCGTCGGATGTTCCCGTGCTCGCTCGCCTGTACGGCGACGTGTTGGGCGACATCCTCCGCTACGTGGCTCGCACGTTCCTCCTCGGCGGCTTCAGGGTGTTGCCGGACGCGCCGCAGCGCCAGGTGGCTCGCTACACCTGGCTGGTGCTCAGCGAACCGGAGCTCCTGACACGTCTGGCGGCCGCCGGCGCCCCGCCACCGGGGGTCCGCAAGCGGGGTCTCGATTGGCTGGCGGCGTTGGCGGTGCGCATCGCACCACTGGCCCAACGGCTGGCCTACCGGCAGCTGGAGGACCTCCGACGACTATCGGAGGCGGTCGAGGGAGCGCCAGTCAGCATCGAGGACGTCAAGGACATGGTTCGCCGAACCGCCCGGGATGACGTCCTGTGGGAATCCCCACCCTCGCCTGAAGGACTTGGCGAGCTGGCCGACTCCATCGACGTCGATGCGCTTCCGGAACCCGACCCCAAGCTGAACCGGCAGCTGCGAGCCCTCCACGACCTGGTCCATCGGGCCGCCCGCCGGGCGATCAACGAAGAGTTGGACGATGCTCGAGCCACCGCCGATCCGAGATCTGCGATGGATGCTCTTCACGTCCTCCAGGCAGAGGGCCCCGATCGCTGATTGTCGTCCGGCGGTAGCGTCCCGTCCGTGGCCCGCACCTGGCTGGTGATCAGCGTTGAGTTGGTCGGTGGCGGTGGTAGGCGGTCCTTCTGGCCCCGGCCCGGTCGGACCTTCGTCGCTTCCCGGTCGCACTCCTTCGAGCAGCTGGCCGAGGCCATCGACGACGCCTTCGGTCGCTGGGACCTGGCCCACCTCCACGAGTTCACCCTCGCCGACGGCACGTGCATCGGCGCCCCGGACCCCGACTGGGACGAGGGCCGGGAGCTGATCGACGCCCGTCGGACCAAGCTCAGCCGGTTGGCCCTGGGGGAGCAGTTCGCCTATGTGTTCGATCTGGGTGACTACTGGGCCCACCTGTGCACGGTGGGTCCCGAGCGAGCGGACCCCGTTGAGGCCTACGGCGTCGTGCCCGACCGACCGGCCGCCGTGTTCGGCTGGGGCGACCTGCCCGACCAGTACGGCCGACGTTGGGAGGACGACGACGGGGAGAGCGCCGTGCCACCCGACCCGAAGGGAAGCGATCTGCCGCCCATCCTTCCTGGCTGGCGGCGGCGCCGATAGCTGAATCTTTCGCACCCGTCAACCCCCTCTTGCGCCATTCGAGAGGGGGATGACCCAGCCGGCACCAGGCCGCATCGTTCACGACCATGGTCATGAACGATCCTCTTTCACCGCCGGACGATCTTCCTCCCTCGTCGAGTCCCTGGCTCGACGCCGAGGAGGTGGCGCCGTTGCTGTGCGTGACGGCGCACACCCTCCGCCGCCTGGCCCGCCAGGGTCGCTGCCCCATCGTCGTGCGTCGCATCGGCGGCCGCTGGCGCTTCTCCCGGCGAGACCTCGCCCGCTTCCTCAGCGACGACCTCGCCGGCGAGGCGAGCTAGCCGTGCCGCGCCCTTCTTTCCTTCCACACACTTGCACCAGGGTGCGCGCCCGCCAGTGGCGACCGTGCTGAGCATCGGCAAGCTCAGCCTCGGCCAGGAGGCCTACTACCTCGAGGAGGTCCTCGACGGAGCCGAGGACTACTACCTCTCCGTCGGCGAGGCGCCGGGCCGCTGGGTCGGCGCCGGCGCCGACCGCCTCGGCCTGAGCGGCACGGTCGAGGCCGACGAGCTGCGGGCGGTGCTCGCCGGTCGTCGCCCCGGCAGTGACCAGCCGCTGCGCTCCACCCGCGCCGCCCGGCCCGGGCTCGACCTCACGCTGTCGGCGCCCAAGTCGGTATCGCTGGTGTGGGGCCTCGGCGACCAGGCCACGGCCGAGGTGGTCGTCGGCTGCCACGACCGGGCCGTC
>JAHWJQ010000283.1 GCA_019348305.1 Actinomycetota bacterium | reverse complement strand
GGAGCCGCTCCTCGGGCACTGGCTGCATCGATCCCCAGAGCCGGGCCATGTGCTCGGTGCCGTAGACCCTGGTGGCGCTGGCCACCAGGCGCTCGGGGTCCCGGAGGTGGCGGGCTCCCTCGGCGTGCACCACCACCGTGGCCGAGGGGAAGCGCTCGGCCAGCCGGCCGGCGCCGCCGCCGTGGTCGAGGTGGACATGGGTGACCACGATCCAGGCCAGGTCGTCCCCACCCACTCCCAGCGCTTCGAGGGCCTCGACCACGGTGTCGAGGCTGGACTCGGGGCCCGGCTCCACCAGGGTCGGGCGCTCGCCGGGCAGGAAGTAGCACGACAGGTTGTGCTCCTTGCCGTGCATGTGGGCGTCGATGGTGTGGACCGCCCCGATTGGCGTCACACCCCTACCCTAGAGTGGTCACCGCTGGCACCCCGGAGTGCTGCGCACCGGCACTTCCCCCTGCTGCAGGTACTCGAACAACGAGCAGGAGTGTGTCCAATGCTGAACATCGTCGCCGTGCGAGGCCATCTTTCCCGCCCGGCCGAGGAACGGTTCGTGGGGAAATCAGGGGCGCGGGTTCTCGGCCTCGAGCTGACTGTCCGCCGCGAGGGCGCCTCTCGCGCCGACTCGGTTCCGGTCGTCTGGCACGACGCCCCACCGGCGGCCGCCGAGCTGGCCGCCGGCGATGAGGTGGTCGTGGTGGGCCACGTGGCCCGGCGCTTCTTCCGAGCTGGCGGAGCCACCCAGAGCCGTACCGAGGTGGTGGCCGAGGTGGTGGTGCCGGCCCGCAAGAGCCGAGGAGTGAAGGCTGCTCTGGACCGGGTGGTGGCCGAACTGGCGCCCGGCGGCGGGAAGTGACGACGAGCGCCGTTCCGCCCGGTGCCGCTGCGTCACCCGACGACCACGCAGTGGTAACTCACCGGTAACTTGGAGATGTGCCTCCGTCACGAGCACTTGCGACAGTCGCCGCCGGCATCACCATGTCGCTCGCCGTCGTGCTCGTGGCTCCCGCCGCCGACCCGGCGGCCGCCCAAACCAACTCCGTGGCCGCCGACCGCGACGGGTGGTGGAACCGGGCCAAGGGCGGGAATCTCCCACTGACGTCACCGACCGTGCCGTTCCCTGTACCGCCCAACGGCCTCGCCGTTGCCGCGTCGAACGGCGAGCCGGAGAAGGCAGCGGCTGTCGGCATCCGCCTCGACGTCGACCCCAAGGCGTTCCGGCGGCTGATCCTCAACCTCAAGGAGTCAGCGGCCAACGGTTCCACCGTCGGGGTCCAGGTGGCCGCCATAAAGGCCTGCGCCATACAAGCCGACTGGGCGCCGGCCAAGGATGCTCCGTGGCCCCCGCCGCCGGCAGCGACCGACGGCTGCGTCAACGGCACCCGCTCGGCCGACGGCGTATGGAGCTTCGACATCTCGCCCATCGCCGTGCGCTGGTTGGAGGGTGGGCTGGCCCAGAACGGGGTGCTGCTGGTGGAGAACGCCTCCTCCCCGGCCAGCTTCCAGGTGTCCTGGGGTGACCGCACCACCGGTGGTGTCAGCTTCGGGCTCGACGTCGCCGCCGACGAGGAGGAGGCGCCACCGGAGGCGGCGCCGGAGGAACCGGCCCCGACGGCGGCGGGCGGCCAGCAGTCCTTCGCCAGTCCGGGACCCGCTGCGGTGCGCTCCACCACTCCCAGCTCCGACTTCTCGGCGCAGGAAGCGTTCACGAGCCCGGAACCGGTCGAGCCAGCCACGGCTCCCGCCCCGGTTCTGGCTTCGCCGGCGCGGCCGGCACCGACCATCCCTGTCAAGCCCATCTCGGTGGGGGACAACATCCCGGCCGCGGCCGTGATCCTGGGCCCGCTGGCCCTGGTTCTGGGCGCCCTCGCCGCCTACTCACTCGGCCCCGCGGGCAACCCCTCAGCGCTGACAGTGCGGCGCGAGGGTGGCGTGAGCCGTGCCCTCGCCCGCCGTCGAACCAAGTGATCCCGGAGGACAAGATGCCCCGTTTCCGCCAACTTCGGCTCGTCGCCCTGGTGGGCGCGCTGTTGATGGTCGCCGCCTCCTGCGGCCAGAAGCCCGGCGTGGCCCTGTCGGCCGGGAGCGGGGGCGTTGCCGCCGGCGACCCGTCCCTGGGCACGGGCGCCGAGACGGTTCCCACCGGGGAGGCTGCCGTCACCCCCGGGGAGCCGGCCGCTCCCACGCCGGCTCCAGGTGCCCCCGCCGCACCCACCGCCACCGCCGCACCGCGGCGGACTGCCGCACCCCCGCGTGCGCCTGGCGCCTCGGCGCCGGGCCAGCCGGCCCCCACCGCCCCGGCCGCCGCCGGCAAGCAGGACCGCACCGGCATCGACGACGCCAAGAAAGAGATCGTCATCGGGATCCACGCCCCGGTGACGGGGGCCGCCCCCATCGAGCAGAAGACGTTCGAGAACGGGCGTGACGTCTACTGGCAGTTCGTGAGGGACAACGGCGGGATCCTGGGCGGCTACAACGTTCGGGTCGTGTTCCGCGACGACCAGTTCAGCCCCACCGTCGCCCGCCAGAAGTGCCAGGAGATGGTGGAGAACGAAAAGGCCTTCCTCCTCATCGGCGGCGCCGGCGCCGACCAGATCACCTCCTGCGCCCGCTACGCCGAAGGGGTGGGCGTGCCGTACCTGTCAGCCGGGGTCAACACCGAGGGGCTCGACGGCCTCAAGCACTACTTCGCCGTGTCCATGACCTATGCCCAGCAGGCGCCCCTGCTGGCGGGGCTCATCAAGAACAGGATCGGCAAGACCAACGTCGGCCTGGCCGTGCTCGATACCCCGGATTTCGTCGACGCCCGCAAGGCGGCGATCGCTGCCATCCAGGCGGCCGGGGGCAGGGTGGTGGCCGACGAGAAGATCCCCAAGACCGCCGGCAAGAACGAGA
>JAHWJQ010000282.1 GCA_019348305.1 Actinomycetota bacterium | reverse complement strand
GAGCACGCCGTTGTCATAGTTGGCCTCGATGCGCTCGGGGTCGAGGCCCTCACCGAGGAAGAGCTGCCGGCTGAAGCTGCCCTGGGGCCGCTCGGTCACGAGGACCTCTTGGCCGTCCTGGGACTGCCAGCGCCGCTCCGCGGTCACGGTGAGGACGTTCTTTTCCACGGTGAGCTCGATGGACCCGGCATCCACGCCGGGAAGGTCGAAGTGCACGACGAAGTGGTCGCCGGCCCGGTAGGCGTCCATGGGCATGACGGCCGGGCGTCCGTTGCCGCCGGCAACCTGCTGCGTCAGTCGATCGAGCTCCCGGAAGGGGTCGAATCGCATGAGCATCGATTGCACCTCCTGTGGTTCCTCTCTCGTGTCGTTCCGATTCTTTCGCCACCACTGTACCCGCCGGCAGCTTATTTGACAACGGGAGACGCAGGTTTTATTCCTGATTCAGCAGCAAGAGGATCATCGTCGAAGGAACAGGTTGGCGAGAACGGTCAGCACGACCGAGATCACCAGGGAGGTGGCGATCGGGGCATAGACCCGGAAGTTCCCCTTCCCGAAGGAGAGGTCGCCCGGGAGCCGCCCCAGGCCGACCCGGTTCCCGGCCACGAGGACGACCCCGACGACGGCGATCAACAGACCCAGCACGATCAACGTTCGTCCGAAGCCCGATGCATCCATACCTGGCTTCGTACCCTCACCCGGGCGGCGCCAGTCCGGGGTGGCACCCCCGAGACGTTGCCTGCACGGGCCTTAGGCTGGGGCGTCGTGAGCGACTTCGACCCGACCGTCTACGGCGGCGCCATCGCCCAGGAGTACGACGACCTCTACGAGGGCGAGTTCGCCGACACCGGCGCTGCCGTTGCCCGCCTGGCGCTGCTGGCCCAGGGTGGCCCGGTGCTCGAGTTCGGGATAGGGACGGGTCGGCTGGCACTCGCGCTGGCCGCCACGGGCGTGGAGGTCCGGGGGGTCGAGGCGTCGGTGGAGATGGTGGACGAGCTGCGCAAGAAGCCCGGCGGCGACGCCATCCGCGTGGCCGTCGGCGACTTCGCCCGGGTGGAGGCGGGCCACGACTTCGCCTTGGTCGTGCTGGCCTTCAACACGATCTTCGCTCTGCCCGATCAACAGGCCCAGGTGGACTGCTTCGCCAACGCGGCGCGCCACCTCCGGCCAGGGGGGACCTTCGTCGTGGAGGCCTGGGTTCCCGACCTGGCCGCCTTCCGCCACAACAGGCTGGTGCGGCCCCGCATCCACCGCCGCGACCGGGTTTCGATCGAGGTGGTGACCCTCGACCCGGTGGCCCAGATGATGGAGACGACCCAGACGGTGTTGGACCACAAGGGGGTGCGGCTCTACCCCGCCAACCACCGCTACGCGTGGCCGGCCGAGCTCGATCTCATGGCCCGGCTGGCGGGGATGCGCCTCACCGACCGCTGGCAGGACTGGCGGGGCACGCCCTTTTCGGCCGAGAGCCGCACGCACATCTCCGTTTACGCGCTGGACGCCGAGTAGGCGCCCACCCGCCTGCGGAGCTCGTGGGGCGGGGTGGCGGCCCGGCGCAGGATCACGTCGCCGTAGCGAACCCCGCCTAAGACGAGGCGCTGGCCCAGCGCGACCCACGAACAGACCGCCCGCTCCATCAGCCAGCAAGGGGCCAGCAACGACGCCGAAGCGGGAAACACCGCGGAGCCCGAGCCGCGGCGACGACCGACCTCGGCCAGCGCGACCGCCGCGCCGGCCCCCGCAGCAATCAGCTCGCCGCGCCTGCGGGCCAGGAGCGCGAGCACTCCAGGAAGCAGCGTCAAAGCACCCACCAACAGCGGCGGACGGGCGAACTCGTCGTAGGCCTGGCGGACCCGCTGCGACCAGAACTGGCCCGTCGTCGGCGGGAGGCGGCGCACGAAGAGGTCGAGGGGCGCCACGTACGAGCCGCCGGCGGCGGCGACGGTGCGCACCAGTTCCAGGTTCTCGAAAAGGACGTCCCCGTCGTACCCACCGGCGTCGAGCAGCCTCGAGCGGCGGACGCCGAGGGTCCCCGGCCAGTCGTGGGCCACCGAGCGGTTCAAGAGGGTGCGGGCCGTGTCCCACCGGGTGTGCCAGACCATTGGGTCGAAGTAGTTCTGGGGAAGGACCACGTCGTAGCGGCCCAGATGGCCAAGCGTGCGCCGCAGCGCCTCCTCGTCGAAGCGAACGTCGTCGTCGGCTACGACGACAAGGTCGTGTGCGGCCATGTGCAGCCCGGTGAGGACCCCGTTGACCTTGCCCGAGGTGAAGCTGAAGCGGGGATCGGGCGGCACGTGGGTCACCACCTCTCGCCATGCCCGGTGATGGTGCTCGAACAGGGCCGGCGGTGACCCGTCGACGACCACGACCTCCATTCGCGCCGCCAGCCACCGCAGATAGACCGTGGGCTCTTCGAGGGGCTCCTCCTGCCGCCAACGCAGGGGCAGCACGTAGGTCGCGGCGAACGTCATCGCCCCAGCCCTTCCCAGGCTTCGGTGGCGGCCAACCGCGGTGCCGCGAACCGCCGATGCCGCTGGGACGGGCGGCTGGGGCGGTCGCTACTATCTCTTGGGTGGGGAGGCGCGACCGGGACGAGCGGGACGAGATCGAACGGGAGGCGGCCGAGGAGCTCCGAAGGGTGGCCCGACTGGCCGGAGCGGCACCGCCCGACGACGACGATGAGCAGCGGGGCTCCTTCGGTGGGCGGCGCTTCGGGGCCGCCCCTCCGCCGGCCCCGGCCCGTCCGCCGGGCCCGGCCGCGCCGCCGCCGCGATCCGGCTACCAGCCGCAGCAGTACCGGTCGGACCCCAGCCCCCCGCCGGCGCCGCCCCCGTCGCCTCGGCCGTCGTCGCCCGACCGGCTGAGCTGGACTCCCCACTCAACGGCCGAGCCGCTGCCCAA
>JAHWJQ010000281.1 GCA_019348305.1 Actinomycetota bacterium | reverse complement strand
ATCTGCAGCGCCGGCAGGCCGGCGGCGATGGCCCCCGAGGTCACGACCACGATCTGGTGGCCCTGGCCTCGCAGCGCCGCCACCTCGTCGCACAGCTTGGCTACCGCGTCGCGGTCGATGACCCCGGCGGGGCTGGTGATCGACGAGGTGCCGACCTTGACGACGGCGAGCACGTCAGCCCGGCTCGTACTCGAAGGCGAAGCCTCCGATGCGCACCAGGTCGCCCTCGCGCACGCCGGCCCGGGCCAGGGCCTTGTCGACTCCCAGTTGCTTGAGCCGGTGCTGCACGAAGGCCAGGGCGTCGGCATTGGTGAGGTCGCTCACCGCCACGGCCCTCGCCGCCGGCCGCCCCAACACCACGAACGACCCGTCGTCGGCCCGCTCGACCCGCACCCCCTCGGGCTCGGGGCGGTGGACGACGAAGGTCTCCGCCGTCGGCGCCTGGGACCGGGCCTGGGCGACCAGTTCGACCAGCCGCCCCAGCACCTGCGGCAGGCCCTCACCGGTGACGGCGGAGATCCTGAGGTCGTGCCATTCCACCGACTCGTCGGCGGCGTCGGCCTTGGAGCCCACCACCAGCCGGGGCCGGTCGAGCAGTTCCGGGCGGTAGCGGCCGAGCTCACCGGTCAGCACGTCGAGCTGCTCGGCCGGGGAGCGACCGTCGAGCGAAGCCAGGTCGATCAGCACCAGCAGCACCCGCGCCCGCTCCACGTGGCGCAGGAAGCGGTGCCCGAGGCCGCGGCCCTCGCTGGCGCCCTCGATGAGCCCGGGGATGTCGGCCAGTACGAACTCGTGCCCGCCGAAGCGCACGACCCCGAGGTGGGGCTCGAGGGTGGTGAAGGGGTAGTCGGCGATCTTCGGCTTGGCCGCCGAGACCCGGGAGATGAAGGTGCTCTTGCCGGCGTTGGGGAAGCCCACCAACGCCACGTCGGCCATGAGCTTGAGCTCGAGGTCGAGGTAGCGCTCCTCGCCCACCTCGCCCTGCTCGGCAAAGGCCGGCGCCCGCCGGCGGTTGGAGAGGAAGCGGGCGTTGCCGCGCCCGCCCGCGCCCCCCTTGGCGGCGAGGTAGCGGTCGCCGGCGTGGACGAGGTCGGCCACCACCCGGCCCTCCTGGTCGCGCACCACCGTGCCCTCCGGCACCGCCACCATGAGGTCACCGCCCCGGGAGCCGTGGCGTCCCTTGCCGGCGCCGTGGGTGCCGTTGCCGCCGGCCCTGTGGGGGTGGTCCCTGAAGGCGAGCAGCGAGGCGACGTTGCGGTCGGCCACCAGCCAGACGTCGCCCCCTCGGCCCCCGTCGCCACCGTCCGGGCCTCCCTTGGGGACGTGGGCCTCCCTGCGGAACGACACCGATCCCGCGCCCCCGTTGCCCGCCTTCACGTGGACCTGGGCCTCGTCGACGAACGCGGACATGGCAGGCGCGGCCCCCGGCGCCCGGAGGCGCCGGGTCAGACCGTTGCGGCTTGGGTGCTCTCGTCGGGCAGCACGTCGACCAGCTTGCGCCCCTTGCGGGCACCGAACTTGACCTTGCCCTCGGCCAACGCGAAGAGGGTGTCGTCACCGCCGCGACCGACGTTCTCGCCAGGATGGAAGCGGGTGCCGCGCTGGCGGATGATGATGGCCCCGGCGGTCACCGTCTGGCCATCGAAGACCTTGACGCCCAGGCGCTTGGCCTGGGAGTCGCGGCCGTTTCTGGTGGACCCGCCGCCCTTCGTCTTCGACATGTCAGCTATCCCCTCGAGAAATGCCGGTGATCTCGATCGTCGTGTACTTCTGGCGATGCCCCCAGCGCCGGCGCTGGTTGGTCTTGTTCTTGTAGGTGAAGCCACGGATCTTGGGGCCCTTGGCCTCACCCACCACGCGGGCGGCCACCGAGGCGCCGGCCAGGTCGCCGGCAGAGGCCAACACGGTGTCGCCATCGACCACGAGCACCGGCGTGAAGGACACCTCCTCGCCCTCGGGCGTCACGCGCTCGACATCGAGGCGCTCGCCCTCGGTGACCCGGTACTGCTTTCCACCCGTCTTGATGACTGCGTACACCAAGGCCTCCGGCCGCTGGACAACAGCCGGCCATCCTACAGGAGCCGCCGTGTTGCGAGCCAAGGGCAGGGCGAGGGCGCCTACAGCAGCGTGTCGTCGAAGACCAGGCCACGGCCGACGCACGTGGGGCAGACCTGGCTGAACGACTCGACCAGCCCCTCGCTCACCCGCTTGCGGGTCATCTCCACCAGGCTCAGCTCGGAGATGTCGAACACCTGGGTACGGGTCTTGTCCCGGGCCAGCGCCTCACGGAAGGCGCGCATCACCTGCTCGCGGTTGGGCTTGATCTCCATGTCGATGAAGTCGATGACGATGATCCCGCCGATGTCGCGGAGGCGCAGCTGGCGGGCGATCTCCTCGGCCGCCTCCAAGTTGTTGCGGAACACCGTCTCCTCCAGGTTCGAGGTGCCCACGTTCTTGCCGGTGTTCACGTCGATGACCGTCAGGGCCTCCGTCCGCTCGATGATGAGCGAGCCCCCCGACGGCAGCCACACCTTGCGGTCGAGGGCCTTGTGCAGCTGCTCGTGGACGTGGAAGCGCTCGAAGATGGGCAGGGGGTCCTGTCGCTGGTCGTAGAACTCGACCCGGTCGGCCAGCTCGGGAGTGATGCTGGTGACGTACTCCCGCACCTCCTCATAGAGGGCCCGGTTGTCGATGACCACGCCGCGGTACTGCTTGTTGAACTCCTCCCTGATGACCCGTACTGCCAGGTCGGGCTCCTTGTAGAGCAGCGCCGGCGCCTTCGATCGCTTGGCCGCGGCCTCGATGGCTTCCCACTGCTTGAGGAGGCGCAGCACGTCGCGGCGCAGCTCGTCGGCCGTCGTGGTCTCTGCCGCCGTCCGCACGATGATCCCGTGGTGCTCGGGCTTGACC
>JAHWJQ010000280.1 GCA_019348305.1 Actinomycetota bacterium | reverse complement strand
CGCCCCGAGACCCTCGCCCAGCTGGTTGAAGTACGAGTTGATCTGGCGGGCCCGGCGGGCCGACAGCGTCACCAGCGTGAACTTGGAATCCACCCGCTGGAGGAGCTCTTCGATCTGTGGGTCCATCATCGTGGCGCGCCGCTGCTGGGCCATGGGGTCTCTCCGGGGGGTCGACTGCGGTGGTGAGCAAGTATACCGGCGAGCTCGCGGGCGGCCCGATCGAGGTCGTCGTTGACCACGACGTGGTCGGCCAACTGCCGGCCCTGGTCGATCTCGACGTCGGCCAGGGCCAGCCGGCGGGCCACGTGGTCCTCGCTGTCGCCGCGGCCGCGCAGCCGCCGTTCGAGCTCCTCGCGGTCAGGAGGGACGACGAGCACCAACACCGGGTCGGCGGCCCGCTCTCGCACCTGGACGGCGCCGTTGAGGTCGATCTCCAACAACACGTCCTTGCCCGGCGGTTCCTCCGGCCACGGCGTCCCGTAGAACTGGTCGTTGGCAGCGAAGCGGTTGGTCTCCAGGAAACCGCCCTCGCTCTCCTTGGCGAGGAAGGCGTCTTTGTCGACGAAGACGTAGGCGTCGGCTGGTTCGCCTGGCCGGCGAGGACGCGTCGTCCACGAGCGGCTCAACCACAGCCGGTCGTCCTGTTCGACCAACCGCCGCACCAGCGTGCCCTTGCCAACCCCGCCGGGCCCGAACACCACGACGACCATCGCCCGGTCACGCCACCGCTGGTTGGTCGGACCGGGACTGCAGCGCTAGACGGCGGCCAGCTTTTCCAACAGCGCCTTGCGCTGCTTGTCGCCGAGGCCCTGCACCCGCCGGCCGTCGCTGATGCCGACCTCCTCCATGAGGCGGCGGGCCTTGACCTTCCCCAACCCCGGTAGCGACTCGAGCACGGCCACCACTTTCATCTTCGCCACGACCTCGTCACGCTCGGCCTGGTCGAGAAGCTCCCGCAGGCTCAACGAGCCCATCTTCAGCTTCTCCTTGAGCTCTGCTCGCTGCCGTCGCGCTGCGGCCGCCTTGTCCAACGCGGCCTGTCGCTGATCCGGCGAAAGTGAGGGAGGCAAGGGCATAGGTGGACCCTATCGCGCGGACTCCGGCGCGACGCCAGGCCCAATCAACCCAGCGATGCGGCCAGTTCGGCGGCCGCGGCGGCCCGGTCGGGGGCCGACGTCACCGCCCGGCCGACAACCAGAAGGTCAGCGCCGGCGGCCAGCGCGGACGACGCCGTGGCCGGTCGCCTCTGGTCATGGGCGGATGCGCCGGCGGCGCGAATGCCGGGGACCACGGCCGTGAGCCGGGGCGCCAACTGCTTCGCCTCCCGCACGTCGGACGCCGCGCAGACGATCCCACCGCAACCGCCCTCCACCGCCGCCTGCACCCGCTTGCCCAGGATGTGGGCCGGTGCCCCGTCGTCGCTCGTCAGGATGGTCACGGCAAGAGCCGTGGGCTCGGCAAGCCCCGCCCGCGCCGCCCCTTCGACCAGGCCCTCTACACCGGCTCGCAGCATGGTCACCCCGCCGAAGGCGTGCAGCGTGAGGTAGCTGGCGCCCAGGGACCCAGCAACGCGCGCCGCCTTGCCCACCGTGGTCGGGATGTCGTGCAGCTTGAGGTCGAGGAAGACCTCCATCCCCATCTCGACGAGGTGGCTGACCGCGTCAGGGCCGACCGCGGTGTAGAGCTCGAGGCCGACCTTGGCCACACCGAACCACGGCGCCACCTCCTTCACGATGCGCCGGGCCTCCACCAGGTCGTCCACGTCAAGAGCGATGGCCAGTTGGTCGCGCCAGGGACCGCCGTCCGCCGGAGACCGGGCGGGCACGTCCCCGGTCTCCCGTCCGGAGGCGCTTCCCTCAGTCATCGATCGCTCCGATCAGCTCGGCAAGACGACGGACGCCGCGGCGACGGCACCACGTGTCGATGTCGCGAAGGATACGCCCCGGCGCCCGCGGATCGCTGAACGTGGCCGTCCCCACCTGCACCGCGCAAGCGCCGGCCAGTAGCAACTCGATGGCGTCCTCGGCGCTGGCCACACCGCCCACGCCCACCAGCGGGATCTCGGGTAGCGCGCGGTGCACCTCGTAGACGGCACGCACCGCCACCGGGTGCAACGCCGGTCCGCTCAGGCCTCCGCCGCCGCCGCCCAGCCTCGGCCGGCGGGTGACGGGGTCGATGGCCAGCCCCATCAACGTGTTGACGAGGGTGAGGGCGTCGGCGCCGGCCTCGACTGCCGCGGCAGCGATCTCGGTGATGTCAGTGACGTTGGGGCTGAGCTTGGCCCAGCGGGGCCGCCCCGCTGGCGCCGTGGCCCCGACCGCTTCGGAGGTAGCGGCGCAGGAGTGGGCGAACACGTTCCTGCGGGCCTCGAGGTTCGGGCAGCTGAGGTTGACCTCCACCGCCACCACCTGCGGGGGGGCCCCGGCCAGGAGCGCGGCGGCCTGCGCGTAGTCCTCCACGGTGAAGCCCCAGATGCTTGCCACCACCCGCGCTCCGGTGGGCAGGAGACCGGGCAGTTCCTCTTCGAGCCAATACTGCACCCCTGGGTTCTGCAGACCCACGCTGTTGAGCATGCCGGCGCCGCTCTCGTGCAGCCGCGGTGGCGGGTTCCCCTTCCAGGGCTCGGCCGACAGTGACTTGACCACCACCGCCCCGAGCGCACCGAGGTCCACGTAGCGGCTGAGCTCGGCACCATGGCCGGCGGTACCCGACGCCGTCATCACCGGATTGGGGAGCACGACGTCGCCGACCCGGGTGCTGAGGTCGGGGGTCGCGCCGGTCACAGAGGAAGCCTCAGCTGGTCCTTCTCGTGGAACTCCTGGAGGCTGCGCACCTCCAAGGGGTGTCTGGCCCAGTCGGCAATGCCCGCGGCCGCCGCTCTGGCCGCCGCCGCCGTGGTGAGCAGAGGCACGTTGTGGAGGTTGGCGGCGCGGCGGATGTACTCGCCGTCGGCCCGGGGCC
>JAHWJQ010000027.1 GCA_019348305.1 Actinomycetota bacterium | reverse complement strand
CGCGGCTTGAGCAGCAGCCCGCCGAGCAGCCCGGTGCCGACCCACTGAGCCAGGCAGTACGGGCAGGTGACCAGCTCGCCGAGCGCCAGCCGCATACCGGTGCCGCGCGGTGACTCCTCCACCTCGCTGGCGTTGGCGAAGTCCTCGAACTCGGTGACCGGCGCACGCAGCGGGCTGGTGACCCGGTCGCGCGCCAGCACCCGCGAGAGCTTGCCCGTGGCGACACCGAGCAGGAGCAGGTCGCGCAGCGGGAGCCGCTCGGGCAGGCCCTGCCGCTTCACCGCGGCGCCGAGCCCGGCGGTGAGCGCGCCGTACGCCCCCATCAGCACCAGGAACGAGCCGAGCGGCCGCTCCTCGTCGCCGGCGTAGCTCGACGTCACCTGGGACGCCTCCGCCTCGACCGCGGCGACGGGAGAGGTGCGTGCAGTCATGGCGCGTCCTTCGGCAGGCGGGGCAGGTCGACCCGGCCAAGGTGCGGGCGCTGTTCACCACACCCCCCTACCACGACTACCACTGGGTGATCGGCCCCGACGCCGCCAGCCGCTACGGCCCAGACTTCGTCGGGCGGGTGTCGCAAGCGTTCCGGCGGCTCGACCCCGGCGACCCCAAGGCCAAGCAGATCCTCGAGCTGTTCGGCGCCCAGCGGTTCATCCCCACCGACAACGGCAACTACCGCCAGATCGAAGAGATCGGCCGCAAGCGGGGGTTGATCTCCTGAGCCAGCCGCTCTTCGCGCTGCGGGGGGTGAGCGTCCGCTACGGCGGGCTCACCGCGCTGGCCGACGTCGACTTCGAGGTCGGCGAGGGCGAGCGGGTGGCCGTCGTCGGCCCCAGCGGTGCCGGCAAGAGCACGCTTTTGGGGCTGCTCAACGGCGCCGTGCAGCCCAGCGAGGGCCGGGTGGAGGTGCTGGGGAAGGACCTGTCCACGCTGAGCGGGCGGGAACTGCGGTCGGTCCGCCGGCGCATCGGGACCATCTCCCAGCAATTCGACCTGGTCGGTCCCCTGCGGGTGGTGCACAACGTCAACGCCGGCCATCTCGCACGCTGGCCGCTGCACACCTCGGTCTGGTCGCTGCTGCGCCCCCGGCGGCTGGGCGAGGCAGAGGCGGCCCTGCGCCGGGTGGGGGTGGCCGACAAGTTGCACGAGCGGACCGACCGACTGTCGGGTGGCGAGCAACAGAGGGTGGCCCTGGCCCGGGTGCTGGTGCAGGACCCGGTGGCCATCCTGGCCGACGAGCCCATCTCCAGCCTCGACCCCGAGCGGGGCCGCGAGGTGATGGACCTGCTCCGCGACCTGGTCACCGACCGATCGAAGACACTGGTGGTGAGCGTTCACGCCTTTGTCTACGCCCTCAGCCACTGCGACCGGGTGATCGGCCTTCGTGGGGGCCGGGTCACCTTCGACCTCCCGGCCTCCCAGGTCGACGATGTCGTGGGCGAGGCCCTCTACCGCATCGAAGGACAGCCTGCCCAGCCGTGACGCTGACCACCGACCTGCGCACCGCCGAGCCGGAGCTCCTGGCCCACGAGGGACTGCAACCGGCTCCTGCCACGTCGAGGGACCGGCGGGGATGGAGCCGCCGGCGGTGGGTGGTGCTCCTCGTCGCCGCCGTCGCCTGGTCGCTGGGCCGGGCCGGGGTGGGGCGGGAGGAGCTGGTCAACCCGGGAGGTTGGGAGCTGCTGGGGCGGTTCGCGGCTGCGGCGCTGAGGCCGGAGGTGAGCCCCGGCTTCCTCCGGCTGACCTTGGATGCCGCCCTGACCACCCTGTCCTACGCGGTGCTCGGCACCGCCTTGAGCGTGGTGCTGGGACTGGGCTTCGGGGTGCTGGCATCGGAGGCCTGGTGGGGGGGGGGGCGGGGGGGCCGCCGCGCCTGGGTGGCGGTTCGGGCCTTGCTGAGCCTCCCCCGTGGCGTCCATGAGGTGGTGTGGGGGCTGTTGTTGGTCACCGTGTTGGGCCTCGACCCGTTGGTGGGCATCCTCGCCATCGGCATCCCCTACGGCATGGTGACCGCGAAGGTGTTCTCGGAGCTGCTCGACGAGACGCCCCGCCGGCCCTTCGATGCCCTCCGCCGTTCCGGCGCCGGGCGCCTGCAGGCCATCCTCTACTCGCTGGCTCCCCAGGCTCGCGGCGACATGGTCTCCTACGCGTTCTACCGCTTCGAGTGCTCGATCCGAGCGGCTGCCATCCTGGGGATCATCGGGGCCGGCGGGTTGGGCTTCCAGCTGGCGCTGAGCTTCCAGTCGCTTCGCTACCGGGAGATGTGGACCCTCATCTATGCCCTGGTGCTGCTGTGCGGGGCGGCCGACGCGTGGAGCAGCCGCCTCCGGCGGCGGGGCGCGGCCGCCGACGGCGTCGCCCCTCCTCGGGGCAGGGACCGGCTGATGGCCGGCTCGCTCGTGGCCACCGGTCTGCTGGTGCTCGTCGCCGCCGTGCACCTGGCCCCCGACCCCACCAGCCTGTGGTCGGCTCGCAGCCGGCGCCTCTTGGGCGAGGTGGCCACCTCGGCCTGGCCTCCGGACCTCGGGGCGGCGGAGGTGGCGACGCTGGTGCGATTGTCCCTGGAGACCCTGGAGATGGCCGTCGTGGCTATCGCGGTGGCCTCGCTGTCGGGGCTGGGCGTGGCCCTGGTGGCGGCCAACCGGACCGGCCGCTGGCCTGGGCGGGCCGGAGCTGCCGGGGCGCGGTCGCTGCTGTTGCTGTGCCGGGCGATCCCCCCGCCGGTGGGAGCGCTGCTGTTGCTGTTCGTGCTCTTCCCTGGGCCCCTCCCGGGGGCTCTGGCCCTCGGCCTCTACAACTTCGGGATCCTCGGCCGCCTCATGGCCGAGGTCATAGAGAACCTGGACAGCCGCCCGGCCCGAGGCCTTCGTCTGCAGGGGGCGTCGGGCGGCCAAGCCCTGCTCTATGCAGTGGTCCCCGCCGCCCTCCCCCGCTTCGTCGCCTACAGCCTCTACCGGTGGGAGGTGACAGTGCGGGAGACGGTCGTGGTCGGGCTGGTGGGCGCCGGCGGCCTGGGGCGGCTGTTGAGCGCCCAGCTCTCGGCATTCCACTACCCGGGGGTGCTGGCCACGTTGCTGGCGCTGATGCTGCTCACCTTCTCGGGCGACCTGATCGGCAGCTCCGTCCGTCGCTCCCTTCGCTGAAGCGCCTACGTTCGGGTCAATGTCCGCCAAGACCCTGCCCCCCGGCACGACGTGAAACGCCTCGTCGTCGTAGGAGTGGTCCTCGCCGTGCTGGCCGTCGTCGCCGACTTCGCCGCCAAGGCCTACGCCGAAGACCGCATCGAAGCGGCAGCCGAGCGCCGAGGGGGGGTCTCGACATCAGCCGATGCCGCCATCCACTCGTTCCCCTTCCTGCCGAAGCTCCTCACCTCGGGCAGCGCCGGCCGGGTCGACGTCCACATCACGGGCTTCGTCGCCGGGCGGCTGCCCATTGCCGCCATCGACATCGAACTGGAGGACGTGCGCGTCGACGAGAGCAAGCTCCTGGGAGGCGACGGCGTCGAGGTGACCGCCATCAGCGAGGCAAGGGTGGCGGTGGAGCTGACGGGGCCCGACCTGGCGTCGGCGACGCGAGTACCGGTGACGATTCGACAAGGAGAGGTCCGAATCTCGGCGGCCGGCCGCTCCGTCACCGTCGCGCCGACAATCACCGCCGCCGGAAGCCTTCGCCTTGGTGCTGCTGGCGTGACCCCGGCCGCTCTCGGGCTCGAGGCGAGCGGCCTCACCGCGTGCAGCTCCACCGACGTCGCCGTGCAAGGCGACCGCCTGCGGATCACCTGCACGACCGACGAGATCCCGCCCTTTCTGCTGCGGTCCGCGCAGCGCCGCCGGTAGCGACGGTCGGCGCGCCTCAGGAACTGCAGGACAGCATCGAACAGCCCACTCGCTGGCGGGCCCACTCGGGGCGGCGAGCGGCGAAGCGCTCGCGGCCAGGCTGGTCGTCGTAGGGGCGACGCAGCACGTCGAGCAGCTCGCCGATCAGGGACGTATCGCCCTGTTCGGCCGCGTCGATGGCTTCTTGGGCCAGGTAGTTGCGCAGCACGAAGCGGGGGTTGAGCGCGTCCATCCGCCGGCGTCGCTCCTGGTCTTCGAGCCCACCGTCGACCACGCGCCGGCCCCAACGCCGGAGCCAGGCCACCAGCGAGGCCCGCACCTCGCCCACCAGCTCCTCCGGGCGGTACCAGGCGGCGGAGAGAGGAGCGAGCAACTCGTCGTCGGAGAGCCGGGCCTCCGGGTCGACGGGCACCCGGGCCAGGTCCCGGAAGAACAGCACCTGGTCGATCTCCGCGCCAGTCAGCACACTGAGCAGTTCGCTCACCAGCCCGTCGTCCTGGTCCTGGGGCCCAGCCCAGCCCAGTCGCTCCGCCACCATGGTGCGAAAGCCGCGGTGGTAGCTCCGGCTGTAGTCGTCGAGGGCGGTCTCGAGCGGCTCGACCTGGTCGGTGAGCTGGAGCAAGGCGTTGCCGAGCTGCAGCAGGTTCCAGTGCGCCACCTGGGGTTGCGCGCCGTAGCGGTAGCGGCGGGTGCCGGCATCGGTGGTGTTGGGCGTCCAGTCGGGGTCGAAGTTCTCGAGCCAGCCGTAGGGGCCGTAGTCGATGGTGAGACCGAGGATCGACATGTTGTCGGTGTTGAGGACACCGTGCACGAAGCCCACCCGCATCCAGTCCACGACGAGGCGAGCGGTGCGGCGACAGACCTCGGTGAACATCGCGGCCACCGCCTCTTCGAAGGTGGCGAACCGCTGGGCGGCCAGCTCGGGGAAGTCGGCCCGGATGGTGAACTCCAGGAGCTGTCGCAGCAGATCCAGGTCGCCCCGGGCGGCCGGCAGCTGGAAGTTCCCGAACCGCGTGAACGACGGCGCCACCCGGCACACGACAGCACCGGGCTCCGGCCGGGGATTGCCGTCGTAGAGCACATCGCGCAGCACCTCGTCCCCGGTGGCGACGAGGGACAGCGCCCGAGTGGTGGGCACGCCCAGGTGGTGCATCGCCTCACTGCAGAGGAACTCCCTCAGCGACGACCGAAGCACGGCTCGGCCGTCGGCACGTCGTGAGTACGGAGTCGGTCCCGCTCCCTTGAGCTGCAACGTCTGGTGGTTGCCGTGACGGTCGAGCACCTCCCCCAGGGCGATCGCTCGTCCGTCTCCCAGCTGGCCCGCCCATGTCCCGAACTGGTGGCCCCCGTAGCTCATGGCGAAAGGGTCGGCTCCTTTCGGCACGCGGTTGCCGCCGAAGACCAGCGCGAAGTCCTGCGACGCGCACACCTGGGCGTCGAGGCCGAGGAGCTCGGCCACCTCCGGCGACCACGCCAGCGTCACCGGGGCCGACACGGGGGTGGGGGCCACGCGGCTGAAGGCCGCGCCGTGCACCTGGCGACGGCGGTTCGAGGTGTCAGGATCGGCGGGAAGCTGGGCCGTGAAGCGGTTGTCGAACGCCATCGCGTCGAGGTCGGCCACCGGGGTCACGAGCCTGGCATCCAGTTGCCGAGAAGGCGTCATCAGTTGACCGTACCCGCACCCCGGGCTCTACTCGGGCGGTCGCCCACAGAAGTTTGGGGGGTTCACTGGGGGTGCGGCGGCGATCGGCGGGCCGACAGTGAAGCATGCCGAGCGCTCAGCTGATCACCTCCTGGCTCGTCGAGCACGCCGTCGAGCTCCTCGCGGTGTCTGTGGCCTCCACGGTGGTAAGCGAGCACCTCGTCGGGGTGCGGCGCCGGCGCCTCGACCCCTCCGGGTCCGCCACCTCGATCGTCGCCGGCTCGGCCTACCTCGCAACAAAGGCCCTGGTATCGAAGGGTCTCATGTTCGGTGTGGCGCTGGCGGTGTACGACCACCGGCTGTTCGACCTCGAATGGACCAACCCGATGGTGTGGGTGGCGGTGTTCGTTGCCCGTGACTTCCAGTACTACTGGATCCACCGCGCCGAGCACCGGGTTCGGGTGCTGTGGGCGTCGCACATGGTCCACCACTCCCTCGAGCGCTTCACCTTCACCTCCGCCGTCCGGCTCCCGTGGATGGAGTCGGTGTACAAGCCGGCGCTGTGGCTCTGGGTGCCGTTGGTCGGCTTCCACCCTGGTGCCTTCGCCGCCATCGGCGCCCTCGTGCTGGCGGTCGGTCAACTGCAGCACACCGAGCTGCTTCGGCGGCGGACACCGCTCGACTTGCTGTTCGTGACGCCGGCGGCCCACCGGGTCCACCACGGTTCGAACCCCGAGTACCTCGATAGGAACTTCGGGTCGGTGCTGATCGTGTGGGACCGGCTGTTCGGCACGTACGCCGCCGAGACCAGGCCCGTGGTCTACGGGCTGGCAGGGGGAACACGGGTGACCACACCGGCCCAGGCGCTGGTGGGCGGCTTCCCCGCGCTGGTCTCGTCGACCAGGGCGCAGCGGGGCGTAGGGGCCCGGGCCCGTCACCTCCTCGCCGCGCCGTGAGCCGAAGCGGTTCTGGGAGGCGGGGTTCAGGCGGAGTCGATGCCAACCACCTCGACGACGAACCAGAGCGTCTCGTCGGCGAGAATGTCGGGCGGTCGGCCGGCGGCGCCGTAGGCCTGTTCGGGTGGAATGCCGAGCAACCGCTGCCCCCCGACCTTCATGCCCGGAATGCCGGCCTGCCAGCCCTGGATGACGCCGTTGAGGGGGAAGGTCGCCGGCTGGTTTCGGGAGTACGACGAGTCGAAGATCTTCCCGGTCGAGCAGGCTACCCCGATGTAGTTCACGCTGACGGTGGCGTTGGCTGAAACCGGCGGGCCGTCACCGAGCTTGAGGTCCTCGATCACCAGCTCTTCGGGAGGCGGCCCCTTGCGAACCGGGACGGCGGGGGCGCCCGGGGGCAGGTCGCCTGAGGTCCCGACGCAGGGCTTTCCGGCCGCCGATGCGTTCTCGGCCGGCGCAAGCGTGGTGGTCGACGCCGGCGACGTGACGCCGGCGTCGTCGCCGCCCCTCGTGAGCACCAGCGCGGCGATGGCGAGCGCCACCAGCGCGGCCATGGCGACGGCCCAGGCGCGCTGGCGCTTGCGGCGGGCCGCTGCCGCTGCCGCTGCCCGTCTCGCGCGCCTGGCCCGTTCACGCTGAGTCTGTCGACGGCCCACGGAGCGAAGGTAGCAAGGCTGGCCGGCGCCGTCGGAGCGTCCAGCCCGCCTCCTACGAAGGCCTCTCCCGGGTAACGGTCGCCAGGTTGGCAGACACGAGCCGGGCGACCTCAGTCATGCATCTCACTACGCGCCCGGGAGGTGGTCCCGCAACTGTGTGACTGCGAGACTGCGGGGCGTGGAAGTGATCGGGGCAGACGACGCCCTGCGCCGCGACATCCGCCTCCTCGGCTCGCTGCTGGGTGAGACGCTGGTGCGCCAGGTCGGATCCGAGTTGCTCGAGCTCGTCGAGCGGGTTCGGGTGCTAAGCCGCGAGGGTCGTGAGGCGGGCGACACCGACCACATGGCCACCCTGCTCGACAACGTCGATCTCCCCACGACCATCTCGCTGGCCAGGGCCTTCTCGTCGTACTTCAATCTGGCCAACGCCGCCGAACAGGTGCACCGGGCCGCCGCCCTCGACCGCGCCCGCGCCGCCAACGGCAGTGCCATCCGCCAGATGGCCGATCGGGTAGCGGCCGACCCGGCGGCGGTCAGGGAGCTGCGCAGCTGCGTGGGCCGCATCGAGCTGCGCCCGGTGTTCACCGCCCACCCCACCCAGCTGGCCCGCCAGTCGGTGCTGACCAAACTGCGGCGCATCGGTGAGCTGCTCGAACTACGCAGCCGCAGCGCCCCGGCCGACCACGACCGGATCGACGAGAGCCTCGCCGAGGTGGTCGACCTCCTCTGGCAGACCGACGAGCTCCGCCGCGAGCGCCCGACGCCCACCGAGGAGGCGGGGGCGGTGCTGTTCTACCTGTCGGACCTGGCCCGCAACGTCGTCCCCGGAGTGGTGGACGACTTCGTCGGGGAGCTGCGCAGGATCGGGGTCGAGCCGAGCCCGGAAGCCGTGGCGTTGAGGTTCGGCAGCTGGGTCGGCGGCGACCGTGACGGCAACCCCAACGTGACCCCGGACGTCACGGTCGCCGTCCTCGAACAGCAGCACGAGTCGGGGATCGACCTTCTCCTCGCCAACATCGACTCGCTGGTCAACCAGCTCAGCCTGTCGACCCAGATCGTCGGAATCTCGGACGAACTGGCAAAGAGCCTCGGTGAGGATGCCGCCCAACTGCCTGAGGTCGTTCAGGAGTACGGCCGGCTCAACGCAGAGGAGCCTTACCGCCTGAAGGCATCGTTCATCAGGGAGCGGCTACGCAGGACACAGCGCCGGCTGGCAGAGGCCCGCCCCGTGCACGCAGCTGACGAGTACCCGGACAGCAAGGCCCTCCTCGAGGACCTCGAGTTGCTCCGCGACTCCTTGCTGGCCAACCGGGGACAGCTGATCGCCGACGGCTCGCTGGCCCGCCTCATCCGCACGGTCACCTCCTTCGGGTTCCACCTGGCCAAGCTCGACATCCGCGAGCACGCCGACCGTCACCACGTCGTACTGGCCGAGGTCATCGACAGCCTGGGCGAGCGGGGACAGCCGTATGCGAACCTGGACCGGGCCGAGCGGATGCGCCTGTTGAGCCGCGAGCTCGAGAACCGGCGGCCCCTCATGGGCCCCGTCCCCAGGCTCGACGGCGAGGCAGCCGCCGTCTTCTCGCTGTTCACGACGATCCGATCGATCCTCGATCGCTTCGGCGCCGACGCCGTCGAGAGCTACGTCGTGTCCATGACCAAGGGTGCCGACGACGTGCTCGCTGCCGTCGTCCTGGCCCGAGAGGCGGGGCTGGTCGACGTCCACTGCGGCGTGGCCAGGATCGGCTTCGTCCCGCTGCTCGAGACCGTCGAGGAGCTGAGATCAGCCGGGGAGATGCTCGATCAGCTGCTGTGCGAGCCTGCGTACCGCCACGTCGTCCGCCAGCGCGGTGAGGTCCAGGAGGTGATGCTCGGCTACTCCGACTCGAACAAGGAGGCGGGCATCACGACGTCGCAGTGGGAGATCCACAAGGCCCAGCGGATGCTGCGCGACACCGCCATGCGCCACGGCGTGCTCCTACGGCTCTTCCACGGGCGGGGCGGCACCGTGGGCCGGGGCGGTGGGCCGGCTCACGACGCCGTGCTGGCCCAGCCCTTCGGGGTCGTCCAGGGCCCGATGAAGTTGACCGAGCAGGGGGAGGTGATCTCGGACAAGTACCTGCTACCGAACCTCGCTCGCCACAACCTCGAGCTGACCTTGGCGGCGCTCGCCGATGCCACGGTGCTGCACCGGACCTCACGGCTGTCCGAAGAAGTGCTCGCCAGCTGGGACCGGACGATGGACTCGGTATCCGCCGCCGCGGCGGACGCGTACCGCGCCCTGCTGGCCCGCGAGGGGCTGGCGGAGTACTTCAGGGCCTCGACCCCGGTCGAGGAACTGAGCGGGCTCAACATCGGCTCGCGACCAGCCCGGCGGGCGGCGGGGACGACGGAGGCAAGCCTGGAGACGTTGCGGGCCATTCCGTGGGTCTTCGCCTGGACCCAACCACGCCAGATCGTGCCGGGCTGGTTCGGGGTCGGTTCCGGACTGGCGGCCGCCCGGGCGGCCGGCGAGGGCGTCGTACTGGCCGACATGTACGAGGGCTGGCACTTCTTCAGGACGTTCGTTTCCAATGTCGAGATGGTGCTGTCCAAGGTCGACCTGGGCGTGGCGCGGCGCTACGTCGACCGCTTGGTCGACCCGTCGCTGCACCACATCTTCGACGTCATCCAGGCCGAGTTCGACCTGACCGTCGCCGAGGTGCTGGCAGTGAGCGGAGCCGAGACACTGCTCGAGCGCCAACCCGAGCTCAGGCGGACTCTGGCCGTGCGCGACCTCTACCTCGACCCGATCAGCCACCTGCAGGTCAACCTCCTGTCCCGCTGGCGAAGCAGCGGCGAGCCCGACGCCCTGCTGCGCAGGGGCCTGCTACTCACCATGAACGGCATCGCCGCTGGGCTGCGCAACACCGGCTGAGCGCGGGCGCCGTTCAGCTCACCCGTCAGCCGAGCAGCGCCCGCAGTGCGGGGAGCACCTCGTCGAGCAGGAAGGCGTTGGGCGCGCCGAGGCTGGTCGTCACCGCCTTGGTCCCGGCCAATCCGGCCAGCTGAATCTCCTGACCCGCCGCCTGGGGATCGCGCAGGTCGCGCCAGGGAATCACGTGTTGAGGGTTGCGCCTATGCGCCACGCCGGCCGGCGACAACATGAGGTCGGCGACCTCGACCGTGCCGCCTGCCCGAACCGCCTCGACCACGTCTCTGACGAGGCGGGGCCCGGCCATTGCCCTCGTCGCCTCCCACAGGTACCCCGCCGCCCGAGCGATGACGTCGCTGGTCTTCCTGGTCAGCCCCGTGCACGTCGCCTTGTGCTCCCGCCCGTCGATGGTCGTGTAGGTGACCGTGACGCTGAAGCCGGAGTCGGTCGACTTGATGGGGAAACGTACGGACTCGACGTCGTCCCACCGCACTGTCGCGTCTTTGAAAGAGATAGCTTCGTCGGACAGAGCGAACCGGACCTTGGTCCCGCGGATACGCCCGGGCAGTTCCACCTTCCAGCGGCACGGATCCTCGCCCGGAACGAACGGCGGGACGGGCGCAGGAGGCAGTTCGGCGGCGGCTCCTGGGGTGGACGTCATCGGCGGCGGCCCAACGGGCGCGTGGGCTTCTCCCGCTGACACTGTCCCGCGGAGCACCTCGCGAAGTGCCGCCCACTCGCCCTGCAGTGCAGCCTCTACGAGATCACCCAGCGCGACGGGCTCGCCCGTGGGCCGGGCCAGCTCGACCGGCCCTGACCAGGAGACCCGCCACCGAAAGCCATGAGCGGCCACCGCCTCCCGGGCGGCCACGCCGGTGACCGCGGCCCGAAGGACCGCATCGCGCTCGCCCGGCCCGCCGGCCCGCCATCCCGACGCGATGAGTGCGGCAGCGAGTTCACGGTCGCGGCCGCCACGCAGCGCCGCTTCGAGCCCATCCAGGCCACCAGGTAGCCCGAGGCCGGCGAGCGCGGCCTCGACGCTCGATGCCCGTGCCTCCTGTTCGGGTGCCACGACGACCTCTCCCCACTCGTCCCATGTGGCCGGGGCGAGCCGGTCGACGTCGACCATCGACGCCAGCCAGCGGTCGTTCGCGCTGCGGATCCAGTCGTGGGGGTCTCGCAACAAGCAGCGGGCGGCGCGGCCGTCGGAGGGAGCGTCCCCCGTCTCCGGCAGTGCCGCCACCCGAGCGATGCGCACCGGCGTGGGCGGGTGGGACGCCCACGGATCGCTCTGGTCGTCCCCACCGTGGGACTGGAGCTGCTCGAGGCTCCGCTCGTCGGTGAGCAGCGCCTCCATCCCGCTGGCCAGGTCGGTCGGCCGGCGGCCCGCCTGGAGCAACGGCACGAGGTAGGCCTGGTGGAGCAGTGCCTCGGCCCGGCCCGCCACCTCGACGGTGCGCAGCGCGTCAGCGGCGGCCTGCCGGCCCGCCACCCGTACGGCCGCCCGATCGGCCACCAACTCCTGGCCCCTGCGCACCGCCGCCGTGATGCGGTGCTGGAGCTTCCAGTACCCCACGAAGAGACGGGCGATCAAGTGCCCGCCAAGGGATTCGATCATTCGGTGAAGGGCGATCTCGGTGCGGTAGGTGACGGGGCCGAGCCGAGTGTCCCCGCCGGCGAAGTGGCCCAGCTCGTGGGCTAGGACGGCGCGCAGCTGCGACACCGTCAAGACGTCGAGCAACGGTGTGCCGATGGCCAGTGTGCGCCGGCCGGGAACCAGCCCGAGCAGCGGTCCGACCTCGCGAACGTAGGCGTTCACGGCGGCGATGAGCACGATGCGGTCCGGCGGTGTCGTCCCGGCCACGCCCGCAAGTTCGCGCACCATGGCGTGGAGCTCCGGCTCGGCATCGGCTGGGACCTCGACTTCGTCGTCGGGTTCCGGGGGCCGCCTGACCATGGCGATCACCGCCCGCCCCAACGCGGCGAGGACGGCAAAGGTGAGTATGACGAGGCCGAACTGGACCCTTCCGAGCCTCCAGATGGCGATGTTGGCAGCGACGAGGGCCAGCACCACGCCGACGGCGACGACGAGGACGCCGGCCAACAGGGCGATCGACAGCAGAGCGCGGCCTGCCAGGCTGCCACCCCCCTTTGAACGCTCGTCTGTCGGTGCTGGCGGCAGCTCCACCGGCGACAGGCGCAGTAGCGGAGCTCGTTCTACCTGGGGCATGTCTTTCGGTGTCGGTTTGGTCGGCGCAAACCTGAACCTACCGGCTGGTTCTGGTCATCGCGGGATGTTGAGCGCCCCATCGGCGGCCAGCAACAGACCCACCACCACGATCACCGCCGATGTCCCGAACGGGAGCAAGGTGTTGAGCAGCGGCGTGCCGCCCCGGTCGAGGAACCTCGCCAGTCGCCGTTCGAGCAATCCCCTGGCCCTGACCAGCAGGAGTCCCGCCCCCATGAGGGTGGCCGCCATCCCCACGCCGTAGGCCACCACGAGCAGCACGCCGAACCATGCCCGTCCTAGGGCGATGGCGCCGAGGAGCACGACGACCGCCGAAGGACTGGGGAGCAGGCCGCCGACGAATCCCAGGGCGAGCAGGTTCGACCACGTCAGCGGCTGGCCTTCGACGATCGGCGCATGACGATGCAGGCGCCCGCCGTGCGCGTGCCAGCCGGGCTCTGCGGCCCGTTCGTGGTCGTGGTTGTGGTGGTCGTCGTGGTCGTGGTGGTCGTGGTCGTGGCCGTCGTGGCCGTGCGGGTGGGCGTGATGCGTCGGCGGCGCGGGCACCGACGGGGCGGCACTGCGACGGGCGCGCACAGCGTTGCGGAGCAGGTTGGCCCCGATCGCCGCCAGCAGCAGTCCTGAGACCGTTCCCAGGTACGGGTACAGGCGTTCCGGCGTGACGACCTGCGAACCGGCGATGGCGATCCCGAGACCGAGCACGCCGAGGGTGTGGGTGGCCGTGACCGTCAGACCGATGACGGCGGCCTGACGAGCCGAGCCGCGCTGGCCGACGAGGTAGGCGGCCATCACCGTCTTGCCGTGCCCCGGTGCCAAGGCATGCACGGCGCCGAGAAACAAGGACAGAGCCAGGCCCAGGGCGCCAACGCCCACTGACAGGTCGCGGCGACCGACGAACCTGCTGAAGGCGTCGGTGGCTGCATCGAGACCGGTGAATCGGGATGCAGGGCCGCGCCCCTGGGGCGACTCCGCAGGCCCACCCGGTGGCGCCGTCGCCAGCGGGGCACCCCCTGGGCGGGCGGAGAAGCTGACAGAGGTTTCTCGCAGCGGTGCTTGAAGAGGGTCCTCCGGGTACTTGGTCAGGTGAGCGCTGGGACTGATCCGACGCACCCCCGGCGTGGTGATGGTCACCCGGTCCCCGATCGCGGTGATCTCCCGCCACCCGACGCGGTCGTCCAGGGCGCGGCTCGTGAAAGACACCCGTCGTTCCGTCTCGAGAGCGAGCGGAGCGCGGTACGAACACTCGAGGCGAAGGGTCGAAAGCCCGGCCTGACCAGGCGGGAAGGACACCTGCGAGCCCAAGAGCTTCAACGCGGCGGAGGACCCGTCGACTTCGAGGTCGAGCTCCCGCTGGTGGTCGCGGCAGGCGCCAGCCGCAAAGGCGGACCGTTCCCCGGCGTCGGACGAGCCATTGCCGTCGGTGTCGATGCGCGGAGCCGTCTGGAGCGCGGGGATCTCCGCCATGTCGACGACGAAGCGCACTGAGGCCGAGCTGCGGCCGACGACGATCTCGCTGGCGGTGTTGATCGTGAAGTTCCCCAGCGGGTGAGCGGATGCAGCTCCAGAGCCCCACGCGAACACGACGGTGCAGATCGCCACACCAGCAGCGAGCCTGGTCGGCCATCGCACCCGCATCCTGTGTGTACGAGCCGGCCCGGCGTCGCGGATGTTGCGCCCCCTTCTCCCTGCCTGTGGGCTCACAACCGCGTCGCCGTCATCCGGATGGCGGCCGGCTACGAACCTCCCTGTATCAAGCTCCCGTTCACCAGGCTATCCGTCACCGAGCCACGTCCCGCCTCTGCCACCGGCAAGGCCCTGGCCGTAGTGGTGCTGTTCGCCTTGGTGGTCGGTGCTTGCTCGAGGGCCGATCGCCAGGAACAAGTGGACGGCCAAAGCGTGGGTGCCGAAAGCGTGGGTTCCCAAAGCGTGGGTGACGGTGTGACCTCTGCGTCCGGACCCCCAGCTGCTCCGAAGGATTCGCCTGCCGAAGCGGCCCGTGCCCTGCTCGAAGCGGAACAGGCCGGGGACCACGAGTCGTCGTTCCTGCTCCTGTCCGCTGCTGCACGCAAGACCCATGCCAGCGCTGCGGATTGGGCCCGCCGGCGCCAGGAGCTGCCGCCCATCACGGGCTTCAAGATCGAGCGCGAAGAGGGCGACAAGGTCACGGCCCTGGTCGACCATCAGCCCGGCCTCGACCCCTTCATCGGGCTGAGCCCGGCTCGTGAGCGCCAGACGTGGACGGCACAGAAGGCCAAAGGCGGCTGGCTCCTCGAAGCCGAACCACAGGTGGAGATGCTCCTGCCGCCCACCGCCGCCGCCAAGGAAGCTGCCGTCGCCTGGGCCACCGCTCTGCAGAACTGCGACGAGGCAGCTGCCCGGCGCCTGCAGGTGGTCGGCACCCTCTTCGGCCTGAGCGATGCTCCAAGCGGCCTCTGCCGCACGCCCGGCGCCATCAGCGCGGGGTCGCCCGAGCCGTTGCCGCCCGGTCCCGCTTCCCAGGAGCTCGTGGCCCAGTACGGCACCGAGGTCTTCGACTGGGCCACGGCGGTCCCCGTCACCGGGCCCGTCCGTCCGTTCCATCTGGTGCTCGCCCCCATCGGCGACACCTGGCAGGTCCTGGGGCTGTTCGAGTCGTGAGCAGAGCCCACACCCGCGCCAGCCAGCGCGGCCGTCCCATCACCGAGAGAGAAGAGAACTGACACGTGCGAGTTCGAACAAGGCTGCTAGCGGCCGGTACCGCCATGGCGACGTTGGGGGTGGCCGGCCTGTCCAGTGGACCGGCAAGCGCATCCAGCCACCGCGAGGCCCCGCTCATCAGCCAGGACCCCACAGCTGACAACACCGACGTCTACCTGTTCCGCGACCCGGTCGACCCCACCAAGGTCAACATCGTCGCCAACTACATCCCCCTGCAGCAGCCCGCTTCCGGGCCCAACTTCCACCGCTTCGGCGACGACGTGCTCTACGAGCTCCACATCGACAACGACGGTGACGTGAAGGACGACATCACCTACCAGTTCCGGTTCCGCACCGAGATCGTCAACAAGGACACCTTCCTCTACAACACCAACGTCATCGGCAACGGCCCGGCGTACGACAACCTCAACATCCGCCAGACGTACTCGGTGCGCCGGATCGACAAGACGGGCTCGCGGGTCCTCGCCACCGACCTGGTGACGCCGCCGGTCAACGTCGGCGACCGCTCGACGCGGGCCGACGACCAGGGTGACGACGTGAGGTACGAAAACGATCTGGCCC
>JAHWJQ010000279.1 GCA_019348305.1 Actinomycetota bacterium | reverse complement strand
GCCCGCGCTGTGCCACCGGTCGGGCGCTCCCGACGTGTGGAGGTCGAGGAACGTCGCTTCGAGGCGCTGCGCCTGGCTGTTGAGGGCGCCCTCGACCCCGACGCCTGCCTGCCGGCAGACCCGGACGGAAGCCGGCGGCTCGCCACCGCCTGGCCGGATCTCTCCGAGTTTCTCGCCGGGGATGTCGCCGCACGGGCCGAGACGCGGAAGACGGCACTCGAGCGCGACCTGGCCCGCGAGAAGGCCCGGCTCGAGCCTCGCTACGCCGAGCTCATCTACGACGGGCTGTGGTTCTCCCCGCTCAAGCAGGCGCTCGACGCCTTTGTGGAGGAGAGCCAGCGCTACGTCACCGGCGAGGTCCGCCTGCACCTGGACAGCGGGACGTGCCTCGTCACCGGCCGGCGCAGCGACTACAGCCTCTACGACTACGGCCTGGCCACCTACGACGCCGCGGACGCCTTCCGCCACGAGGACTCGGCCGGTTTCGTCCGCCTCTGGGGCCTCGGCATCGAGACCTGGGCCGGGCGCCAGAGTCGCCTAAGTTCATGACGTGACCAGGTTCGTACGGTGACGCTGTGGCACGGCCGCTTCGGCGGTGGCCCCTCAGAAGAACTGCTGGCCTTCACAGTCAGCCTCGCCTTCGACCAGAAGCTGGCGACCGACGACATCGCCTGCTCGAGGGCCCACGTCCGCGGCCTCGGCCGCGCCGGCATCTTGTCGAGCGAGGAGGCGTCGGCCATCCTCACGACGCTCGATCAGGTCGAAGACGAGCTGGAGCGGGGCGTCTTCACCTTCGCCGCCGACGACGAGGACATCCACACCGCCATCGAGCGGCGGGTCACCGAGCTGGCCGGCCCGACTGGCGCGAAGCTCCATACCGGCCGCAGCCGCAACGACCAGATCGCAACCGACCTGAGGCTCTACGCCAAGCGGGAGCTGGCCGAGGTCGCCGGCCGGGTCCATGCCCTGGAGCGGGCGTTCCTCGATCGAGCGGTGGAGGCGGGCGACTGCTACCTCCCCGGCTACACCCACCTGCAACGGGCCCAGCCCGTGCTGCTCGCCCATCACCTGCTGGCCCACGGGTGGGCTCTGGCCCGCGACGTCGATCGGTTGCTGGCCACCAGTGCCCGCCTCGATGTCTGCCCGCTGGGAGCGGGCGCGCTGGCCGGTTCGTCGCTGCCCCTCGACCCCGACGCGGTGGCCGCCGACCTCGGCTTCGCCCGGCGCTTCGAGAACTCCCTCGATGCGGTGTCCGACCGTGACTTCGTGGCCGAGTTCCTCTTCGACCTCGCCCTCCTCGGGGTCCACCTCTCCCGCCTGGGCGAGGAGCTCGTGTTGTGGTCGACCGAGGAGTTCGGCTTCGTGACCCTCGACGATGCCTATGCCACCGGTAGCTCGATGCTGCCCCAGAAGAAGAACCCGGACATCGCTGAGCTGGTGCGGGGCAAGTGTGGACGCCTGATCGGCAACCTGACGGGGGTGCTGGCAACGCTGAAGGGCCTACCTTTCGCCTACAACCGCGACCTGCAGGAGGACAAAGAGCCGCTGTTCGACGCCGTGGACCAGACGCTGCTGGCGCTGACCGCGGTCACCGGCCTGCTGCGCAGCCTGCGCTTCCACACCGACCGCATGGAAGCGGCAGCCGACGAGCCGGCAGCGGCGGCCGTCGACCTGGCCGAGTTCCTGGTGGCCGACGGCATTGCCTTCCGGGAAGCCCACACCCTGGTCGGAGGATTGGTGCGCGATGCCATCGAACGGGGCGTTCCCCTGGTGGAGCTGGTGGAGGCTCACCCCGCCCTCGGCAGCCGGGCGGCGGAGCTGCTCGAGCCCGGCGTAGCGGTCACCCGCCGGACCACCGCCGGGGGGGCAGGGCCCAAGGCGGTGACCGAGCAGCTGGCCCGCTTCCGCAGCCACCTGGCCATGGAAGAGGAGCGACTGGGGCGAGCGCTGCGTCACGGCTAGGCCATGGCCGCCGCTCCCGCCGGCGCCGGCCCGGCCCGACCCCTGCGCCGCCGTTTCTACATGGACGACGCCCGCGGGGTAGCACCGCAGCTGTTGAACAAGGTGCTCGTGAACGGCCGCCGGCGGGGCCGCATCGTGGAGGTGGAGGCCTACGTCGGCGGCGGAATCGATCCCGGCAGCCACGCCTACCGCGGCCAGACCCGGCGCAACTCCACGATGTTCGGCCCACCGGGGCACCTGTACGTGTACTTCACCTACGGCATGCACTGGTGCGCGAACGTCGTCTGCGGCCGGACCGGCACCGCCAGCGCGGTGCTGCTGCGGGCCGTCGAGCCCATGGCGGGGCTGGAGGAGATGCGGGCCCTTCGCCCCCGCGCCCGCCGCGACGTCGACCTGTGCAGCGGCCCGGCAAAGCTCTGCCAGGCCTTCTCCCTCACCGGAGCCGACGACGGCGCCGACCTGGTGCCCGGGCGGGAGGCAGCGAGCGCGGGGCTGACGGGGACCGGGCCGACGATCGTCGATGACGGCACCCCGCCGCCCGACCGCCCCACGGCTACCACCCGCATCGGGCTCAGTGCCGGAGCCGAGCTTCCGTGGCGCTGGGTGGTGCCGGGCAGCGCCTACGTCTCCAGGCGCCCCTGACGCCGCCCGAGGAGAATTTTCTCGCCAAAGCGGGAACAAGTGGCGCCGCCCTCCGGTTGGTACCCCCGCTTCACCGGAGACGCTTCGGGTGGGGGGTCGCCCAAGTTGACTTCCCCTCCTGCAGACGGTACGGTAAAGAGCCGCCCAGGAAGCCGGTAGACGGTCTCCCGGGTGTCGGGAAGCACCGGGCTCAGCCCGGATGGCCCCGGCCAAGTGCGGAAGCGCACCAACGCTGGACACCAGACGCGTGCCTCCGCCGGACGCTCCTTGAAAACGGAACAGAAGAAGCCAAAAGTGCGTGCGGGCGACCGCGTGTCCGAGAGGATGCGGAGGTCGTTCACCAAGTCAATGCACAAACGGACAACT
>JAHWJQ010000278.1 GCA_019348305.1 Actinomycetota bacterium | reverse complement strand
GCGAAGCTTCACGGCCGGTAGACCCGCGGCACCCGAGGGCCGATGCCACAGAGGATCTCGTAGCTGATGGTGCCCAAGCGGGCGGCCCAGTCGTCGGCGGTGATCTCCTCTTCCCCCTGGCGACCCAGCAGCACCACCTCGTCCCCCGGCTGCACCGTCGCACCGGGGCCACAGTCGACGAGGAGCTGGTCCATGGTGACGGTGCCGGCGATCGAACGACGCTGCCCACCCACGAGCACCTGGCCTCCCACCTCCGACAGCCGGCGGGGGACGCCGTCGGCGTACCCGAGGGGGACGGTAGCCACGACCGACCGCTCCTGCAGCCGGTACCGCAGCCCGTACGAGAGGGCCTCTCCGGCATCCAGCTCCTTGACCTGGACCACCTGCGCCACCAGCGACAGCGCCGGCCGGAGGATCGCTTCCAATGAAATGGCCGGGTTGGGCGCGTAGCCGTAGAGGGCGATTCCCACCCGAACCATGTCGTAGGTCGCCCCGGCCAGCAGCACCCCTGCGGAGTTGGCGACATGGCGTATCCGGGGCTGCACGCCCAGGCTTCGAAGGGCCTCGCAGAAACGGTCGAAGCGGGCGCACTGGCCGGCCGTGAAGTCGGCCTGCTCGGGCTCGTCAGCCACCGCAAAGTGCGTCCACACCCCGTCGAGGGCCAACCGAGGATGCCGGTGCACCGAACGGGCGACGTCGAGGGCGACCTCGCATGGTGCCCCCACCCGGTGCATGCCCGTGTCGAGCTTCACCTGCACGGCGACGGGCTCCCGCGCCACGACGGCGGCCGCCTCCCGGCCCAGCGCGTCCACAGCGGGCTGGCTGTAGAGCGTGGGGACCAGCCGGCGGGCGACCACCTCGGCCATGGCCGTGGCCGGCGGCTCGGAGAGCAAGAGGATCGGGACGTCGATACCCGCCTCCCTGAGGATGACTCCCTCCTCCACCAGCGCCACAGCCAGCCCGGTTGCACCGCCAGCCAACGCCGCCCGAGCAGCCGGCTCTGCACCGTGGCCGTAGCCATCGGCCTTGACGACGGCCCACACCTCGGCCCCGCCGGCAACCGCCTTGACGGCCCGCACGTTGTCCCGGATGGCAGCCAGGTCGACCTCGGCCCACGCCGGCCTGAAACCCGGCGGGGCCATCACGCCGGCGGCGCCGGCGCCAGCCCGCTGAGGAAGCGGGGCAGAAGGGCGAGGAGGTCGCCGGCCACCAGCCCCACCGCCGGCCCCGCGTGGGCAGCGGCACCGTGGGCCGCAGCGCCGAGGCCGCCGGCTTCCAACGGCGACAACCCTGCGGCCAGAAAGGCGGTGACGACGCCGGTGAGGACGTCGCCGGTGCCGGCCGTGGCCAGCGCCGGCGTACCGGTGGGGGAGACGAGCACCTGGCCGCCCGGATCGGCCACCACCGTCACCGGTCCCTTCAACAACACCGTTGCCCTCAGGTCGGCGGCCAGCTTTCGCACCGCGGCGATCCGGTCCGCCCCAGGAGGATGGCCGGCAAGCCGGGTGAACTCGCCGTCGTGGGGGGTCAGGACCGTCGGCTGGCGCCTCTGCGCCAGCACAGCGGCGGCGGCAGCCCCGGTACCGAGGGCGAAGAGCCCGTCGGCATCCACCACAAGGGGCACCGGCGCGGCTCCCACGAGGGCGCGCACGCACGCCTGGGTCGGCTCCGACCGCCCGAGGCCGGGGCCCACCGCCACCGCCGCCATGCGCTCGCAGGCAGCGAGCGCGACTGGTGCCCACTCCTGCGCCGGCAGCTCGACTCCCACGACCTCTTGGCCGGCGCGGTCGAGCTGCGCGCCCGCCGGAGCCACCAGACGGCAGTAGCCGGCGCCGGCCCTCATGGCCGCCCCCGAGGCCAGGGCGGCGGCGCCGCTCATGCCGGGAGAGCCGGCGACGACGGCAACGGCGGAGTGGTACTTGTGGGCGGTCCATGGCCGGCGTGGCAGGCGGGCGAGCACGTCCGCCGGCTCCACCGAATGGATCCTTGCCCTGCTGGTGTCGAGGCCGATGTCGCTCACCACCAACTTCCCCACTCGCGTCGAAAAGAGCAGTCCCGGCTTGAGCGCGGCAAAGGTCACGGTGACGTCGGCGGCCACCGCGCCCTCGCCGGCCTCCCCCGTGCGGCCGTCGACTCCCGAGGGGATGTCGACCGCCAGCACGCGGGCCGGCCCGGGATCGGGCGCTGCGTAGGACCCCCTGAACCCGGTGCCGTACGCCGCGTCGATCACCAGGTCGCAGTCGGGGAGCCGACGCGGGCAGTCTGCGGCATCGACCACCCGCACGCGCGCCCCTCGCCGGCGCAGGCGAGACGCGGCAGCTTTGCCGTCGGCTCCGTTGTTGCCCTTTCCGGCCACCACCACCACCCGCCGCCCGTAGGTGCCTCCCATCTCGGCCACCGCGCAGCGGGCGACGGCGGCCCCTGCCCGCTCGATGAGCATCTGGGTGGGCTCGGGAGCGGCGGCGTCGATCGCCTGCATCTCCTCGGGTGTGACGACCGGGATCATCTCAGCCCGGCTGGTCGGTCGCGCCCTGACCCACCACGACGGCCAGGGCGATGAGCTCGGAGTGGCTGATCGACACTCTCCACTCGGTGATCCGGCGCTTGTCGGCCAGCTCCTGCGCCCTTCCCGACAGCCGCAGCGACGGTTCTCCGCTGGAGGCCCTGACCACCTCCACGTCGTGGAACCGGAAGGCGCCGAGGCCGACGCCCAGTGCCTTCATGGTCGCCTCCTTGACCGCGAAGCGCGCCGCCAGCCGCTCGGCCGGGTCCCGCTTGCGCGAGGCGTACGACTGCTCGGCGGCGGTGAAGACGCGAGCAACCATCCCCGGCGTCCGTCGCAGGGCGAGGCGGAACCGGTCGAGGTCGACGACGTCGGTGCCCAGCCAGAGGCCGGTCACCGGGTCACTGGCGCCAGTGGCCGGCGAGCACGTACACGGGCTCGACGAGCAAGTCGACGAAGTCGACCTCTCCCAGCAT
>JAHWJQ010000277.1 GCA_019348305.1 Actinomycetota bacterium | reverse complement strand
TGAGCAGCAGGCCCACGGCGAACACCACCGTGGGCCACCCGACGAGCCGGCCCCCCACGCCGAGGTTGACCGGGACCGGTGAGTTGGCGGCGTCGGGGATGCGGCGCACGAAGCCGGCGTCGACGAAGCCGATGAAGGCGATGAACAGCCCGATGCCCACCGAGATCCCCTGCTTGAGGGCCATCGGTATGGCCTCGAAGACGGCGGTGCGAAAGCCGGTCAGGACCAACACGGTGATGAGCAGGCCTTCCAGCACCACCACCCCCATGGCCGCCGGCCACGACATCACCGGCGCCAGCTGGAAGGCGACGACCCCGTTGAGCCCGAGGCCGGCGGCGATGGCGAAGGGGTAGCGCCCGACGATCCCCATGAGCAGCGTCATCACCGCCGCCACCAGCGCGGTGGCCGTGGTCACCTGGGCCAGGGACAGCCGGGCGCCGCCCACGTCGGTGGCGCTGGAGAGGATGATCGGGTTGAGGACCACGATGTAGGCCATCGTGAAGAAGGTGGCGAGGCCGCCCCGGATCTCGGTACGCACCGACGAGCCGCGCTCGGTGATGCCGAACCAGCGGTCGACCTTGTCCATCCTCGCTCCTTCTCCCCGGGGTCCTCCCGGTCACGCTAGGAGGTGGGCGGCGCCGCCGCCCCCGGGAGGAGCCCAGGCAGTAATGGGGGCTGGGCCGGAGGGTCAGGACCGTCCGCCGAGCGGACACTGACCGCTATGACCACCATCGAACGGGGTGCCGGTGCAGACCGGGTCCCTTCCCCATCTGAGCCTGCGACCGCCGGCCGCGCCGTCCTCGTCATCATCGGGCCTTCGGGGGGCGGCAAGTCCACCGTGGTGCGCACGCTGGCCCGCCGGCAGGTCCTGCGGGTGCACCCCACCTACACCACCCGCCCCCGACGCACCGACGAGGCTCACGGCTCGGCCGAGCACCGGTTCCTGTCTGAGCGCCAGTTCGACCACCTGGCCCGGCGGGGGTTCTTCGCCGACACGGTGTCGTTGTTCGGGTTGGCATACCGCTACGGCCTGCCCCCGTTGCGAACGGCGGCCGAGGGGCCGATCGACACGGTGATGCTGCGGGCTCCGCTCGTGGCCCGCTTCCCTGCGGTCGTTCCCGCCCACGTCGTGTACCAGATCGAGGACCGGCCGGAGCGGGTCATCGCCCGCCTCGCCTCCCGCAACAGCAGCAACGACGACCTGGACGCTCGCATGCGCGACAACCAGCGCGAAGTCGAGGCCGGCCGGCGGATCGCCCACCGGGTGTTCCGCAACAACGGCTCGCTCGCCGAGCTGGTCGCCGCCATCACCGCCGCGCTGCGCTCGGACATCGGTCCCGCCCCAAAGCGGCGTGGAGCGCACAGATGAGCGGCGACCCTCCCCCGCCCCCGGCGCCGGGGCCGTCACCGGCTGACCGCTGGTGGAGGATCGTCGGGATCGTCCTGGCGAGGAGGCGCCGGCAACGATGCCGCACTCCTGATGCACGCCTTGGTCGTCGTGGTGGCCTACCTGCTCGTGGCGGTGGTGCTCAACGACCTGGCCGACGAGGCCATCGACTGCGTCAACCTGCCACAGGACCGTGCTCGGCCGCTGGTTGCCGGCGCCGGCACCCGCCGCGACATCCTGGCGATGGCCCTGGCCTCGGCCGCCGTTGCCCTCGGTGCCAGCGCCACCATCGGCGGGAGAGCGTTGGCGGTGGTGGCTGTCGGCCTCGCCCTCAGCGCCGGGTACTCGCTGCGGCCGGTGCGCGTCGCCGACCGCGGGGCCCTGGCCTCGCTCCTGTTGCCATGTGGCTACGTGGCGGTGCCCTACCTCGTGGGCCTCCTGGCCGCCGGCTCGGACGTGAGCGGTGACGACCTCGTCCTGTTGGGCGGGCTGTACGTGGGCTTCATCGGTCGCATCCTGTTGAAGGACTTCCGCGACGTGCGGGGCGACAGGCTGTTCGGAAAGCGCACCTTCCTCGTCCGCCACGGGAGAAGGCCGACGTGTGCATTCAGCGCGGTGTGCTGGGTACTGGGATCTGTGGGGTTGGCTGGCGTGGACAACCTCGCGCCGGAGCTGGCCGGCGCCTTCGTGGTGTTCGTGAGCGTGGCCGTCGTGCTGCTCTCGCAACTCGCGCACGGTGCCGGCGCCCGCCGCGACGAAGCACTCATCTCCGCCATCGCGGTGGTCGGGCGGGGGACCACGGCCACCCTCATCGCCCACCTGGCCATGACCGACGCGCGCTGGACTTCGAGCACCTACCGGAGCGCGATGGTCCTCTTGGTCGTCGTCATGGTCGGCCAGGCAGCGACCATGGCGCGACAGGGCCCTTTCTCCCGCCTGCAGCTCAGGGAGCGGGCGGGGGCGCTCCCGCCGCAGCCCGGGCCTGGTCGCGGACCTGTTGCAGCAGTGCCGTGAGTTGCGGGCCGGGCTTGGTGTCGATCGCCTTTTGGAACTCCTCGGCGCCCGCCGCCGGGTCGCCCTTGGACCGCCAGAGGATCATCCCCCGGAAGAAGTGGGCTTCGGCGTAGTTGGGGTCGGCGGCGATGGCCCGGTCGATGGAAGCCAGGCCGGAGTCGACCAGCGACGGGTCGACCCGGCTGACCAGCCAGCCCCGCTGGGCGAGCGCCACCGGGTTCTCGGGGTCGTCGGCCAGCAGCGAGTCGTAGACCCGGATGGCTTCGAGCACCTTGCCCTCGCTCACCAGCGCCTGGGCCTTGGTGATGCGATCGACGCTGCCCTCGGGGAGCGACCCGGTGGCCTCGTCGGTGGCCGAGCGCTCGCCGGCGGCGCCGGCCACGGCATAGCCGGCGAGGCCGGCGCCGGCGGCCAGGGCGACCGCGGCCACCGCCGTTCGCCAACGGCGCGGCCGGCCGTTCTCGGTGCCGGGCTCGTCGCCGGGCGCGGTGGGGTCGGTGGCGCGGGCGGGCGGCGCCAGGGCCCGCAGCACGGCGGCGGCGCGGGCGGTGTAGTTGTCGCGCAAGGCGAGGTAGTCCGCCTCGTC
>JAHWJQ010000276.1 GCA_019348305.1 Actinomycetota bacterium | reverse complement strand
AATTTGGCCGCCGAGGGAGGTGTGGCTCCGCTCGGTGAGAGCAACCTTCGAGGTCCTGGTCAACGCTGGCGCCTCGGTTGCCTGGATCGGGCTCGAGGGCTTCTTCTGCGACCCTCCGAACCTGTTCGATCCTGCCTTCATGTCCGGGGGTGTTCTCGCGGCGATGACGTCGACCGGCGAGTTCCTCTGCCCCCTCGATCCGGATGAACCCGTGGTTGCACTTGACGACAAGGAGTTGCTGCGACTTCGCGAGGCGAGCGAGGGTCTTTCGAACGTCGACTAAGCCCGGCTGTCAGGCGGCCGGATCGTCGCCGGCGATGACCTTGCGATAGACGTTGGTGTCGCGGCGCTCGAAGCCGAGGCGCTGGTACAGCCGGTTGGCCGCCTCCCGAGACGGACGGGAGGTGAGGTCGACGGTGCGGGCGCCCAACTCGGCCGCCTTGTCGAGAGCGGCGCGGGTGAGGGCCTCGCCGGCGCCGCGGCCCCGTAGGGCTTCGTCGACGACGACGTCTTCGATCCAGGCGCGGATGCCGGTCGGGATGCGGAAGACGACCAGGGTCAGGGTCCCGCCGATGATGCCCTCGTCGTCGCGGGCGACGAACACGGTGGTGCCGGGGTGGGCCAGCATCTCGGCCAGCTGGTCGGCGTCGGGCGGGGGCGCCGATCGGGAGAGCTGGGGGACCAGCCGCCCGAAGGCGCTGACCAGGTCGAGTCCCACCTCGTGCGCCTCGCTCACCGAGACGACGGGAATGCCGGCGTCGGCCATGTCCCTCCCCATAGGCGCGGCCGCGAAGCGGGTCACGCGGATCGATGGAGTGTACTGGCGCCATGCGCGTGCGAGACCGGCTGGTACTGGTGACGGGAGCTTCCTCTGGGATCGGCCGGGCCACCGCCCTGCGCCTTGCCCGCGCTGGCGCCACGGTCGTCGCCGCAGCCCGCAACGCCGAGCGGCTGGACACGCTTGCTGCCACCCACCCCAACATCACCGCGGTGACGTGCGACGTGACGGTGGAGGCCGACCGGGCCCGGCTGGTGGACGAAGCCGGACCGGTCGACGTGTTGGTCAACAACGCCGGCGTCGGCTGGATGGGGCTCGTCGAGTCCATGCCGGCGGCCGACGTGCGGGCTCTGGTGGAGACCAACGTGGTCGCGCTGATCGACCTGACCCAGCGGGTGCTCCCGGGGATGATCGAGCGCGGGCTCGGCCACGTCGTCAACGTCGCCTCTGTCGCCAGCTGGGTGGCCTTTCCCCCCTACACCGTCTACAGCGCCACGAAGTGGGCGGTGCAGGGCTTCACCGAGGGGCTGCGCCGGGAGCTGCTGGGACGCGGCGTCACTGCGGGGACCGTCAACCCCGGCCCGATCGCCACCGAGTTCTTCGCCCGAGCGGCCGGCGCCACGGAACCGACTGGCGAGCCAATCGTGGGGCCAGGGACCAGCCTGGTGGCCGGCGCCGTCGCCCGCTCCATCCGGTTGCGCCACGTCCCCGGCTACCAGACGATCTCGGTACCTCGGCCCATCGGGCTGGCCCGAGTGCTCGGGCTGCCGGTGGCGGCTCGGGCAGTCGACGTGGCCGCCCTGCCCTCCCGCCTGCTGGGGCGGTAGCACCGGCCCGCTGATGTAAGAGCCACTTCATCTACCGGTTACCAAAACGGCACGCCCACGATGCCGGCCCGATACCTGCGTCCCTTACCTTGCCCCCGTGGCCGAGGTGCGGCACAGCCCCGCCTGAGGCTCATCGTCGGACCCGACGCCCGCGTCCCCCCCCGCCGGGCGTCGGCGTTCCGGCGGCCCGCGGGTTCAGCCAGCCGGCAGCGACTGACAGCGCGGGCACCAGTAGAGGGTCCGACCGCCCTCTCCCATAGGCGCGGCGGCGATGGCGGTGGAGCAGCGGGGGCACGGGCGGCGGGCCCGGCGGTAGACCTGGGCCGGGGGTCGCGGGCTGCGGCCCATCAACTGCGCCGCCGTCGTCACCACCCGGTCGAGGTCGCCAGGGGCAAGCTGGCCCCAAGGGAGCCACGGATCGACCCGGCAGGCGAACAGCGTCTCGCAGCGCCAGATGTTGCCGATGCCGGCCACCACCTGCTGGTCGAGGAGCAGCTCCCCCACGGCCAGGTCGGCGGGCCTCGTGCCCGCCCGCCGGCGGACCTCTCCGAGGTCGATGGGCGGCCGAAGGACGTCCGGGCCCAAGCCCGTGAGCGCCGGGTGGCGGTGCTCGCCCCCCGGCGCCAGGAGCTCGACGACCGGAGCGTCGAAGCAGACGGCCAACCGCTCCCCCGCTTCGAGGACCACCCGGGCCTGGGCCTCGGGCCTACGCCACCTCTCACCGACGGAGTAGACGTGCCAGGAACCCCTCATACGCATGTGGGTGTGCAGTACCTGCCCGCCAGCGAACCGGACGAGGAGGTGCTTGCCGCGGGCCTCCACGGCCACGATCCGCTGTCCGACCAGCCGGGCCGCCGGCAGCCGCTCGGCGGCGGAGCGGGCGGCGGTGACGACGCGGCCCGTGAGCCAGCGGTCGAGGGTGACGGCCGTGCGGTGGATGGTGTCGCCTTCGGGCACGGCCCCGCCGGCTACCGGTAGCGGGCCCAGCCTCGCGGCGTGGGCACGAAGTGCGCCTCCTTGAGGTAGCGGTGCAACTCGGGGTCGACCCGGCCGACCACCACCCGCGACAGGCGCCCGGAATCGAGCAGCTGATCGAGGGCGTGCACGGCCTCGAGCTCCCACGTCCCGTCGAAGGGCCGCAGCGCGACGAGGCCCTTCGCCCGTCGCTCGACGTAGAGCGAAGCGGCGCCGTCGAGGAGGACCACGTAGCTGCCGGCGGTGCGGGCCGGGCGGCCGCCGGCGGCGCCGACCACCTCGGGCCACGGGAGGGCCACGCCATAGGGGTTGGCCGGATCGGTGGCCGTCAGCACCACCGCCGGCGCCGTAGCTCCCGGCGCTCGTTCGCGGTACTGGCGCAGCCGGTCGACAGCACCGGGGAGGGCGAACTGAGCGCCCCCCAGTCCGGCCAC
>JAHWJQ010000275.1 GCA_019348305.1 Actinomycetota bacterium | reverse complement strand
GAGCTGAAGAGCGTCGAGGGAATGGAGTCGGGGCGGCGGGTCGAGGTGGGGGACCGCTTCGAGGGCATGAGCTCGATCCTGTTCCATGACTTCATCGGCGTGAGCGAGATCAAGGTGGCCGAACCCCCGGTGCGGCTCGGCGAGGAGGTCGTCATCGGCGCCCGGTTCACCAGCACCTGGGAGCTGAGCGAGGTGGCCGACGGGCGGACCCGGCTGCGCCACCTGGTCGAGGTGCAGTTCCCGGGCGGGCCGTTCAGCTGGCTCGAACGCCTGGTCCTGCGCCGGCGGCTCCAGCGGATGCAGCGCCAGAGCCTGGTGAACCTGTCCGCCCGGTGCCAGCGCGGTGGCCGATGACCGCGCTCAGAGGTGGAGGCCGCACTCCGTCTTCTCCGAACCCGGCCACCGACCCGCTCGGGGATGTTCCCCCGGTGCAACCGGCCGGGTGGTGGGCGCGCAGCCAATGGAGGCGTAACCCTGGTCCAACAGCGGGTTGTACGGCACGCGGTGTTGGACGAGGTAGTTGGAGACGTCGAGGTCGCTCCAGTTGGCGAGCGGGTTGATCTTGACCAGGCCGCGGCGGTCGTAGCCGACCACCGGCGCTGCCCGCCTGGTAGCGGCCTCGGACCTGCGCAGCCCGCTCATCCAGGCCAGCTTGTCGGCCAGGGCTTCGTCGAGCGCCGCCACCTTGGCCCGCGAGCAGCACAGCACGGGGTCTTGCACGTGGAAGGGGATCTCCGGTTCTGGCACCCGCATGACCCGCAGGTTGAGGTTGTAGCGCCTTCGCACCCGCTCGAGCGTCTCGAGCGTCTCTGCCATGTGGTCGCCGGTGTCGATGAAGACCACCTCGATGTCGGGCTTGACCCTGGTCGCCAGGTCGATGAGCACGGCGTCCTGCATGGAGGCGGCGATGCAGATGCGGTCGTCGAAGGTCTCGACGGCCCACGAGATCACCTTCGACGCCGGCGCCTTTTCCATGCGCCGGTTGATGGCGTCGATGTCGGGGAGCCGCTCGCCGACCAGGTCGCAAACGGTCATGTCGCGGCACACTCCCCGGCCCGCACCTCGGCGACATACGGGCCCTGCTCGCCGTAGTCGATGTAGAAGTCGGGGGCGTCCGCCGGCGTCGGCCACTCGTCGAGCGGCTTCAACTCGGCGGCCACCGCGGCGGCGCCGCCTGATCGGCCCAGCCAGGAGTGGAACGGTTCTCCTGCTGTCCGCTCGGCGGCGAAGCGACCGACGATCGTGACCACGGCGTCGGCCGCCCGCTTGGCCGGCACCCGCAGTGCCTTGGCGCCGAACTGGATCTCCATCTGGCCGACGTGGCCACCCAGGTACATCTGGTAGCCCGGCGCCGCCGTCTGGTGGGCCCGTCGCTCCACGCCCTGAAAGCCGATGTCGGAGGTGTGGTGCTGGCCGCAGCTGTTGGAGCAGCCAGAGATGTTGACCCGGATGCCCCCCACGTCGGCCAGCCCAGCCTGTTCGAGGGCGTCACCGATGGCACCGGCCAGCCCCCGGCTCTGGGTCACGGCCAGGTTGCAGGTGTCGGTGCCGGGGCAACTGACGACGTCGCGGGCCAATTCCGCGCCGGGCTGGGCCATCTCGATGGCAGCCAGCCGTTCATAGAGGATCGGCAGCTGGTCCTCGCTGAGGTCGCGGAAGACCAGGTTCTGCCGGTTGGTCGTGCGCACCGAGCACCGCAGGTCCCGCTGGATCGCCGCCAGCTCCCGGAACTGGTGGCTGGTGATGTCGCCGAGTGGTGCCGAGGCCACCGCCGAGACCGTCTGCTTGGCCACGCCTCGCACCACGTTGGCGTCGAGCCAGCGCTGGTAGGGGTCCGAGCGCAGCAACGTGACGTACCTGCCGACGGGCGAGGGGTCGATCCCGGTGGCCACGCCGGCCGGCGCGTCACCCCGCTCCTGCACCACCGCCGGCACCCCACCCGGCCAGCTGGAGGAGGCCACCAGGAACTTGCGCTCCCGCAGGATCCGCTCACGCAGCTCCTCGGCCCCCATCGTGTCGAGGAGCCACTTCATCCGCGCCCGCAGCTTGTTGTCGCGGTTGCCGTAGTGGTCGAAGACCCGCAGGCAGGCTTCGATGGTCTCCATCAACTGCTCTCTCGGCGTGAACTCCTCGAGGGCCTGCGCCGGGTGCGGGTTGGCCCCGAGCCCCCCGGCGAAGAACACGCGGAACCCGGGCTCCACGGTGCCGTCGGGGAGCGGCCTGGCCACGGCCACGACCCCCACGTCGTTGAACATGGCCTGGCCGCAGTCGGTGGCGCAGCCGGAGAAGTTGATCTTGAACTTGCGGGGCAAGCGCTGGGCGTAGGGGTGGTGGAGGAAGTGGCGGAAGGTGGCCTCGGCCCAGGCGCTGATGTCGAGCACCTCGAAGGGGCAGGCGCCGGCCAGGTGGCACCCGGTGACGTTGCGGACCGTGTCACCGCACGCCTCCCGGGTGGTGAGGCCGGCGTCTGCCAGCTCGCCCAGGAGCTCGGGTACCCGCTCGAGGGCGACGTAGTGGAACTGGATGTTCTGACGGGTGGTGATGTGGCCCCAGCCCCGTGAGTACTTCTCGGCGACGTGGCCCAGGACCTCGAGTTGTTCGGGCGTCACCGAGCCATAGGGGAGCTTGACCCGGACCATCTGGTTCCGGCCGCCCTGGCGCTGGCCGTAGATGCCGTTGTTCAGCCGGAAGACGCGGAACCGGTCCTCGTCGATCTCGCCGGCCTCGTAGCGGGCCAGCATGTCGCGGAACTTGGCGATGTCGGCCTCGATCTCCGCCCGCGCCTCGGCGTCGAAGCCGCCGCCGATCTCGATGCTGTGAGTTGTGGCCATGGCGATCCTCGAGGGCTTGAAAAACGACCGTCATCCCGACGTCGGCGGGCGTGCCCCCCTTTTTAGCAAAACCTGAGTAATCCGATCAAGTTTTGCGTCTTTGGCGCCGGCAACCCAGCGGCACCGGTCAGGCCCGGAGCAGCTCGGCGATCCGGTAGGCCAGGTCGAGCGACTGGCGGGCGTTGAGCCGGGGGTCAGATCGG
>JAHWJQ010000274.1 GCA_019348305.1 Actinomycetota bacterium | reverse complement strand
CCGTCCGACCGACCGGCGAGCCCGAAGCGGTGCCCGGGGAGGGCGGTACTGTGTGCGAGCACGGGGAGTAGCGCAGCGGAAGCGCACCTGCTTTGGGGGCAGGAGGTCGCGGGTTCAAATCCCGCCTCCCCGACCGCTCTGACCAGCAACTATGCTGACTCATGAAGCTGGCGATCGTCGCGTTTATCAGCGATGTATCAGAATGGGGCTGGAGGCAGCCATGGGCTGGAAGGCCACCGGAGACCCCACCGTCCGCAGGCAGTGAGACAAGTGGGTGGTTCGGGTCGACGGGATCGACACGGAGACGGGCCGGCACAAGCCTCGACAGCTCGGTACGTTCCGATCCAAGCGAGCGGCGGCCACCGCCGCTCGGACGGCATCGTCGGAAGACCTGGTGTCGGAGCGGGGAACGCTCGGCTGGCTCGTCAACCGATACGTCGCGTCCCGCACCGACGTCTCGGTCAAGGCCCGCGAGCAGTACGCTTGGGCGGCTTCGCACATCACGGCGGGCCTCGGTGCCGTCCGCCTCGACCGGCTGGAGCGAGAGGACATCGCTCGTTGGCTCGAGGAGCTCGCCTCCGCCGGCAAGCTGTCCCGGCGCAGCATCCAGATCTGCCGCAACGTCCTCCGGGCCGCTCTAGCGGACGCCGTCGAGGAGGGACTGCTGCGCCGTAGCCCCGCGGCTCGGGTGGCCATGCCACGCAACGTGGCCAAGCCGGAGCGCGAGCGAGAGGTCCAGGCGTGGAGCGCCCTCCAGGTGAACGACTTCCTCACCACCACGAGCGAACACGCGTGGGCGGCCGGGTTCCGTCTGGCGGTCCTCTACGGCCTCCGCCGCAGCGAGCTGCTGGCGCTGCGCTGGGACGACTTCAGCGCCAAGGAGAGATCCATCCGAGTCGACGAAGGCCTCGTGGCCACCGACACCGGGGAAGCGTGGACCGACGCCAAAAACACCCGATCGCGCCGGGTCATCCCACTCGACGAGGAAACGGTCAAGGCCCTGACCGCACGCAAGCGGAGAGAGGCCGAGGAGCGGTTGCTCGCCGGCGCCGGCTGGGTCGACCACGACCTCATCCTGACGACACGCAGCGGCAACCCGGTGAAGCCACGCAGCTTCGACCGCACGCTCGACGTGCTCGTAAAGCGCTCCGGCCTCCCTCGTCTCAGCTCGCACGGCCTCCGCCACACCGCAGCTACCCACATGGTGAGCGGCGCCGCCGATCTCGGTGAACTCCGGGCCGTCGCCGACATCCTCGGGCACAGCCCTGAGATGCTGCTACGCGTCTACGCGCATGCCCTTCCCGCCAGCGTGCGTGCTGTGGCCGACCGGATCGGCCAACGAGGCCTCGCTGGGAGAAGGGACCCGAGTCGCTCGCGTCCTTCCTGACACGTCACCCCCCATCGCCGGGTCGCCGGCGGTGTGGGGTGGCCACGTCTGGCACCTAACCCGATCGTTCAGAAGATGACCGGCGACGGGTGCTGAGGTCTTGCCAGCCTCCGCTCCGCCGGGAGAGTGGACGGCCCATTTCGTGATCGACGCAGTGGCTCGCAGCGCCGTTGACGGCCCGGGACCTGCTCGTAGACGGGACCGGACCGCGTGCCGCCGGAGTGATGCCCTGGTTCGGCGGAGGCGCGGTCGCTCAGTGATGAGGGCGATGCGCTGGTAGGGCGTCGAGCAACGGGGGGGTGGTGGACCAGCCGTCAAGGATGCGCACAATGCGCCGCCGGGCGCGGTGCACGAGCGAGCGGGGGCGTGCCGCCCCGCAGCGCGGGGTCGTGGGTCGGCGACGGCGAGGGCGCCGCTCAGACACAGCAGCTGGAACCAGCGCACGAGCGCGTCGGCGAAGCACACCACGGCGAGCCGGGCCCGGTTGGCGTCGAGGTCGGCGAAGGGGAACCGGCACAGCCCGGAATCCTTCAGCCGGCGGATGTGGTCCTCGACGTGGGCATGGGCTCGCATGTGGGCGTCGAGGTCGACGGGCTCACCCTCGGCGTCGGTGTAGTGACCCCAGTAGCGGTACTGAAGCGAAGGGAACAACGTGGTCTGGGCGCCAGGGTGCAGGGGCTCTCGGCGCGCGATGAGGCGGGTGCCCGGCGGCCACGCCGACAGGTCCACCAAGTCGCTCACCTCGGTCACCGCCGACCCCTGGCGGGTTTCACCGTCTTGTCCCAGCCCAGGAGCCCAGCGGGTCTCGTCGTGTTGGATGCGGGAGATGGCGGCGTGGATGACCCGGTTGGAGCGGGCCACGAGGGCAAAGCCCACGTTGCGGTCCCGACAGGACACTGGGCGAAGCGCTGCGAGCAGCCGGCCGAGTCGGTGCGGACCTGAACCGCTCGCGCCACCAACTCGGCATCGTCGTTGGGGAGATGGCCGACCGATACCTCCCCAGGCAGCTGGGCGATGGCTGTGGGGGATCAGCGAGGCTCGCGGTCGGCGATCACGAGAAGTCGCGTTCACTGCCCGTGGTGGCGCTCCTGTCGATGTTTCTACTCCGGTCGAATCCTGAGGTCAAGCATTCGGTGGTGAACCCGGCCGTCGGCTTGTTCTTCGTTGATGAGATGAGCGGGGGGCGTTCCGGTCGAGCGGGACAGTCAGCCTTGGGCCGGGTCCAGCACGTCACACCGGGGGGGGACGCTCGGCCGGCGGTGCCCGAGCACGAGGGACGACTCGACGGCGCAGGCGGGGCGGCCTTGGATCGAGCTGGCACTCGGGCCACACGATCTTCTCGGTCACGACGACGGGAACGATCACCACGACGGTGACCAGCATGATCAGCAGGACCATCATCACGTCCGCGCCGCCTCGGCCAGCGCCGCGTGCTCGCGCATGCGCCACGATGGGCCCCGGATGTTGAACACCACCGCCCGGTGCATCAGCCGGTCCAAGATGGCCCCGGCGACCACGGGATCGCCGAAGACCTCACCCCACGCCGGCAAGCCCCGATTGGTGGTGACCAGCGTGGGGTGGCCCCGCTCGTAGCGGGTGTTGACCACGTGGAAGAACACCCCGGCGCCCTCGGCGTCGATGGGCAGAAGTCCCACGTCGTCGATCACCAACAC
>JAHWJQ010000273.1 GCA_019348305.1 Actinomycetota bacterium | reverse complement strand
CGCCGACGACGATCACCCGCCCGTCGGCGAGCTGAACCTGGCCGGCGCAGAACATGTCGCCGGCGGAGCGCTGCTCGTCCTGGGGCGCGCCCACGTCGCTGTCGGTGCGGCCGTCGGGGTTGGCGCCGCCGTCGGCCGGCTGCGGCTCGGCCCAGGTGGTGTCGGCTGGCGGATTGGCTCCGAGTGACATCACCCGGCTCAGGTCGTTGACCTGGACGGCGCCGTACTCCACCGCCGGCGAGATCTGGGCGTTCTCCTGGCCGGCCAGGCCGTCCCAGTACAGGATCCGGCCGTCGGCCAGCACCGCTCCGCTCACCGACGCCGGGTGGCAGTGCTTCGTGCCGTCGGGGGCGGTTGTGCAGCCGGCGTCGCTCAACTCGTCGGCGCCGAACCGGGTCCCGTCGAAGGCGGCGCGGTCCTCCCGGAAGGGCCCCACGACCTCCCCCGTCACCGCCGCCTCCCGAGCCTGCGCAGCCGCCGGCCCACCGCCGCCCGGCGCCGCTACCGAGCCCGCTAGGAACGACCCGGCCACCAGCACCCCAGCCACCAGCCTGCGCATGCGACCCCCCCCTCGCCCCCCGACCACGGAGGGTAACGCAGCGACCCGGCGCATATGGTTGCGGATGCACCAAGGCGGCGACAGAGCGTGATCGGCGGCGGTGACACCCTTCGTCTGCGCGAGCGGGGGGCCATCGGCGACACCGCCACCATGGCGCTGGTCGCCGCCGACGGGACCATCGACTGGTGGTGCCCGGGACGCTTCGACGCGCCGGCTGCCTTCTTCCGGCTGCTCGACCCGGCGGGTGGCGCCCTGCGGGTGGGGCCGGCGGGAGTACCTCGGGCCGGCCCGCAGAGCTACGAGCCGTCCACCAACGTGCTGCGCACCCGCTTGCCGGCGCCCGAGGGCCTGCTCGAGCTCACCGACTTCCTGCCTTGGAACGGCAAGCGGGCGTCCGGGCGGATCGTGCGCCTGCTCACGGTGCTGTGGGGCCGGGTGGAGGTGGAGGTCGACGTGGTGCCCGGTCGCGCCTTTGGGCCGGGCCGGGAGGTGTCGACCTGGTCGTCGGGCATCGCCTTCGACGGCGTCGTCGTTCACACCGGTTGTCCGATGGAGGGGCGCCAGGGCCGGCTCACCCTGGAGGCCGGCGAGCGGGGCGTCGTGGTGGTCGAACCCGAGGCTGAGCGGCCATCTGAGGCGGTGTCGGTCGAGGGCGCACTCGACTTGGCGGACCGCACCACCACGGCTTGGCGCTCCTACGTCGGCCCCCTCACCTACGACGGCCCCTACCGCCGAGAAGTCGAGCGCAGCCTTCTCGCCCTCGGGGCGCTCACCTATGGCCCGTCGGGAGCGGTGGTGGCGGCGGCGACCACCTCTCTGCCCGAACGCACCGGCGGCGAGCGGAACTGGGACTACCGCTATGCCTGGGTACGCGACGCGGCACTGGCGGCCGGCGCCGGCTACGCCACGGGCCTGGTCGAGGCGGCGGAGGCCCACAACGACTGGCTGCTTGGCATCCTGGGCCGCGCCCGGTCAGGGGACGGGCCCGAGCGGTCCCCTGGGCGGAGTGGCTGCTTCCCGCTGCGGCCGATGTACGACGTGGAAGGGCTGGCGCTCGACCCCGGCGACGAGCGGGAGCTGGGGCTGGCGGGCTGGAGGGGATCGCAGCCCGTGCGGACCGGCAACGCCGCTGCCGACCACCTGCAGTTCGACTTCTACGCGGACCTGGTGGACGCGCTGTTCATCGGCCCTGGGCTGCCCGACCGTGGCCCCAACCCCGGTCTCCTCGGAACCGTGGGGCCCCAACCCCACGCCGGCGGTGCCGGGCTGTCCGAGGAGCTGTGGGGGCGGCTGGTGGGCATGGCCGATTGGCTGGCCGAGGCGTGGCGGGAGCCGGACCGGGGCAGCTGGGAGATCCGCTCGGAGCCCCGGCACCTCACGTCGTCCAAGCTCGCCTGCTGGTACACCCTCGACCGGATGGCCCAGCTGGCCCGGGCCCGCAACCCCCTCGACCTGGCCGCCGCCCACTGGCGCGGCGCCAGCCAGGAGGTGGCGGCCTGGCTGGACGCCAACGGGCGGGCCGCCGGCGGCGGGCTGCGGGCCGACACCTCGCCGGCCGACCTGGCCGACGCCCACCTGGTCCAGCTCGCCTGGAGGAACCCGTGGGCCGGTGACGAGCGCGTGGTCACGAGGACCGTCGACCGGGTCATCGCCCAGCTGGGCAGCGGCCCCTTCGTCGCCCGTTACGACGACCAGTTCCCCGACGGGCTGCCTGCCGGCGAGGGAGCCTTCCTCGCCTGTTCGTTCTGGGTGGTCGAGGCGCTGGCCCGGCTGGGGCGCTGGGAGGAGGCCCACGAGCGCATGGAGGCGCTCTGCGGGTTCAGCCGGCCGCTGGGCCTTGTGCCCGAACAGGCCGATCCAGCCAGCGGCCAGTTCCTGGGCAACCTCCCCCACGCCCTCGGCCACCTGGCGCTCGTGCGCGCCGCGCTCGCCCTCGCCGCCGGCCCCCGCTGACCGGCCGGGCACCGGCGCGGCGCCCCCTCCACGTCTGGGCAGGCTCGACTCCGCCATGCGAAGCCCAGGCTGCCCGAAAGCGGGCGGGCGGCTAGGCCGGCGCCGTCCGCGACAATGGGGGGAATGGCAAAGACGCTTGCAGAGAAGGTGTGGGACGCCCACGTCGTGCACGCCGCGCCCGACGAGCCCGACGTGCTGTTCATCGACCTCCACCTGGTGCACGAGGTCACCTCGCCCCAGGCCTTCGACGGCCTGCGCCTGGCCGGCCGGCGGGTGCGCCGGCCCGACCTCACGCTCGCCACCATGGACCACAACGTGCCCACCGAGGGACTCGACCGGCCGGTGGCCGACCCCATCTCGCGGCGCCAGATGGAGGTGCTGGCGGCCAACTGCGCCGAGTTCAGCATCCCCCTCTACCCGATGGGCCACGCCCGCCAAGGCATCGTCCACATCATCGGCCCCGAACAGGGGCTTACCCAGCCCGGCATGACGATCGTCTGTGGCGACAGCCACACCTCCACCCACGGTGCCTTCGGGGCGCTCGCCTTCGGGATC
>JAHWJQ010000272.1 GCA_019348305.1 Actinomycetota bacterium | reverse complement strand
GGACTTCCCCACCGGTGGGCTGATCCTCGGCCGCTCGGGCATCATCGACGCCTACCGCACAGGTCGCGGCTCGGTGCGGGTGCGGGCGCGGGCGGAGATCGAGGAGACCAAGAGCGGCGCCCAGATCGTCGTCACCGAGCTTCCCTACCAGGCGAGCGCCGCCGCCCTCGAGCTGAAGGTGGCCGAGCTGGTCAACGCCCGCGAGATCGAGGGCATCCGCGACATCCAGAACCTGTCCGCCGGCCTGGAGACCAAGATCGTCTTCCCGCTCAAGCGCGATGCCAACGCCAACGTGGTCTTGAACAACCTGTTCAAACAGACGGGCCTGCAGACCAGCTTTGGCGTGAACATGGTGGCCCTGGTGGACGGCGTGCCCCGCACGCTCAACCTGGTTCAGATCCTGAAGGCCTACATCGACCATCAGGTCGAGGTCATCACCCGACGCACCGAGTTCCGGCTGAAGAAGGCCCGCGACCGCGCTCACATCGTCGAAGGCCTTCTCAAGGCCCTCGACATGATCGACGCCATCATCGCCCTCATCCGCAGCTCCGACGACCGCGCGGCGGCCCGTACGGGGTTGATGGCCGCGCCCTTCGAGTTCAGCGAGGTCCAGGCCAACCACATCCTGGACATGACCCTGGGGCGGCTCACCCGGCTCGGGCGCAGCGAGCTCGAAGAGGAGATGGCCAAGCTGCGCGAGACCATCGCCGAGCTCGAGTCGATCCTGGCCGACCCGGCGAAGCTGCGCGGTGTCATCAAGGGCGAGATGCGCGAGATCGGCTCCCAGTTCGCCACCGGGCGTCGGGCCGAGATCACCTATGACCCCGGCGAGATGAACGCCGAGGACTTCATCGACGACGCACCGCTGGTCGTGACCATGACCAAGGCCGGCTACATCAAGACGGTGGCCGCGGCGTCGTTCCGGACGCAGACCCGGGGCGGCCGCGGGGTGGCCGGGGCCAAGCTCAAAGAAGAGGACCTCGTCACCACCATCATCCACACCTCGGCCCACTCCTACCTGCTGTTCTTCAGCAACCAGGGCAAGGTCTACCGGCTCAAGGCCCACGAGGTGCCGATGAAGGAGCGCACGGCCCGGGGCACCGCCATCGTCAACCTTTTGCCGCTGCAGCCCGACGAGCGGATCCAGGCCATCATCGACACCCGCGACTACCCGGAGGACCGCTACCTCTTCTTCGCCACCCGCTGCGGTCAGGTCAAGAAGACCCCGTTCAGCGAGTACGACAAGAGCCGCCGGGAGGGGTTCATCGCCATCAGCCTCAACGACGACGACGAGCTGGTGCGGGTGATCCAGACGAGCGGCAACGACGACATCTTCATGGTGAGCCGCCAGGGGATGACCATCCGCTTCACCGAGGGCGACGTGCGACCCATGGGCCGGGGAGCGGCCGGCGTCCGCGGCATGCGGATGAAGCCGGGCGACGAGGTCGTCTCCTGCGACGTGGCCCGAGACGACGCCAGCATCTTGATGGTGACCGAGTCCGGCTACGGCAAGCGGACCCAGCTCGACCGGTTCAATCCTCAGACCCGGGGGGGACAGGGTGTTCGCGGCATCCGGCTCACGGCCAAGAAGGGCTACGTGGTGGCCGCCTTCATGGTCGGCCTCGACGACGAGATCTTCCTCGTCTCCTCCGGCGGCGTCACCGTGCGCATCCCGGTACGGGGCATCAGCTCCCAGGGCCGGGACGCCACCGGCGTGAAGGTGATGAACCTCGACGCCGGCCAGACGGTGGCCTCAGCGGCCCCCATCCTCGCCGCCCTCGAAGAAGATTCCTAAAAGGACCGCTTCCCCCTTCACGGTGTCGTGCTGTCGGAGGTTGTTTCATGCGTTGTTCTCTTCACCACGAGCGGGGCCAGGTGGCGCCCCTCCTGGCCCTGCTCACCGTCGCCGTCGGCCTGGCCTGCCTTGGCCTCGGCCGTTTCGGGGCTTCGGCGGTCGAACTGGCCCAGGCCCGCACGGCGGCCGACGCGGCTGCCCTTGCCGGCGCCGCCGGGGGCGAGTCGGAGGCCCGGCGCCTGGCCCAGGCCAACGGGGCCGATCTGAGCAGCTTCGAGGCGGCGGGGGGCGACGTCCGGGCCGAGGCGACCACAGCCTCGGGGGCGACCGCCCGCGCCCGCGCCCGGCGAGAGGGCGGACCGCTGCGTCCGGGACCCAGGGCGCTGTCGCCGGTGTTGCGCACGGCGTTGACGCGGGCCGAGGAGCTGCTGGGGACACCCATCCCCACCACCTCGGGCGCCGTTCCTGGGGAGGCGCCCGGCTCGGCGATGCACGACCACGGCCTCGCCGTCGACGTGGCAGCGGCGGCCGCTCCCGGCTTGGCGGCCGTCGCCGACCAGGTCGGGTTGTGCCAGCCGTACCCCCGAACGCATCCCGTGCACTTCGAGGCCTGCGGCGCAAGGTTGCCCTCCGCGGCCCCCGGGTAGACTCCTACCCCATGGCCCAGGGGCGGCGCGTGCGGCGCGTGATCCGCAGGATCGACCCCTGGTCGGTGCTCAAGGTGTCGATCGTGTTCTACCTGAGCATGGTTCTGGTGTTCCTGCTGGCCGGTGTCCTTTTGTGGACGGCCGGATCCGCCGTAGGTGCTGTCGAGGGTGTCGAAAAGCTCATTGCCGGCTTCGGGTTCCAGGGCTTTGAGTTCGTGGGAAGTCAGTTGCTGCGCGGCTTCGTCGTGGTCCGGGAAGGCCGCTGCCTGGGCGCGTGCGCGGCGCTGTCCCTGCTGCCCGCGCGCGACCGCGCACGAGGGCACCCGGTGACGGCGCTGTCCGAGCGCCCCGCCGCCTCCGCTCCTGGTCCTGCCACCCGTCTCCGTGCCCGGGTCGGCGCCTACGTCGCCCTCACCAAGCCGCGCATCATCGAGCTCCTGCTCGTCACCACCGTCCCGACGATGGTGCTGGCCGAGCAGGGCATGCCGAGCCTGTGGCTGGTGCTCGCGACGCTGGTGGGCGGCTCGCTCGCGGCCGGCAGCGCGAACGCGCTGAACTGCTACTACGACCGCGACATCGACGTGGTGATGCACCGCACGTCGCGCCGTCCGCTGGCCCGCCGCACCGTCCCGCCGCGCA
>JAHWJQ010000271.1 GCA_019348305.1 Actinomycetota bacterium | reverse complement strand
AAGGCGGCGTTGTCGTCGAGGGTGACCTTGGCATCCAGGGCGTGGACCCGGCCGTCGGCAGTCAGGATGAGGGGGTTGATCTCGGCCAGGTCGCAGTCGCCTTCGGTGTAGCAGCGATAGAGCTTGCCCAGGATCTCGACCGCGCCCTCGACCGCTTCGTCGTCCAGGCCGGCGGCGAGCACCCAGGCCCGGGCGGCGTCGGGGGTGAGTCCGTCGACGGGGTCGACGTGGACCCGGGCGATGGCGTCGGGGCTGCGCTCGGCCACCACCTCGATCTCCACGCCCCCTTCCGCCGACAGCATCCCCAGATGGAGCTTGGCCGAGCGGTCGAGGGTGAACGACGCGTAGTACTCCCTGGCGATCTCGGCCGCGGTTTCGACCCAGAGGCGCTCCACCACGTGGCCGCGGATGTCCATGCCCAGGATGGCGCCGGCGTGGGTGCGGACCTCTCCGGCGTCGGCCGCCAGCTTGATTCCGCCGGCCTTGCCCCGCCCCCCCACCTGCACCTGGGCCTTGACCACCACCGGGTAGCCGATGGCCTCGGCCGCCGCCACTGCTTCGTCGACGCTCTGAGCCACCCGCCCGGGCGAGACCGGGATGTCGAACCGGGCGAAGTACTGCTTGCCCTGGTACTCGAGGAGGTCCACTAGGCGGAGGCGCCTTCCCGCTGGTCGAGGGCCTGCTCGAGCCACTCGGTGATGGAAGCAATGGAGGCCCCGGGCGTGAAGACCCTGGCCACGCCCAGCTCCTGGAGCTTGGGGATGTCGGCGTCGGGGATGATGCCGCCACCGAAGACGAGCACGTCGTCGGCGCCCCGGGCGCGCAGCAGGTCGATGACCCGGGGGAACAGCGTCATGTGGGCACCCGAGAGCAGCGACAGCCCGACCGCGTCGGCATCCTCCTGGATGACCGCTTCCACCACCTGCTCGGGCGTCTGGTGAAGGCCGGTGTAGATCACCTCGAACCCGGCGTCCCGCAGCGCCATCGAGATGACCTTGGCTCCCCGGTCGTGACCATCGAGGCCCGGCTTGGCCACTACCACCCGATAGCGCCGGTTCACGCAGGAATACTAGGCAGGTGCTCCTGCACCCCCTTCAAACCGAATGGGACGCCGAGGTGCTGGGCGGCGACCCCCTCGGGTTCCCGGGCTACACGCCTCCCGAGGAGGAGTCGGTGCTGACGGGGCGGACGCAGTGGTACGCCCTCATCCAGGGCCGCTTCGACGTACTCGGCGGTTCCATGGGTGTGGCCCACGGGGAGCGGGTGGTGCGGGCCTACCGGCGGGCGGCCGATGCGCGGCTCCCGGTGGTGGTCGTGGCCACCAGCGGCGGAGCCCGCATCCAGGAGGGGATGCTGAGCCTGATCCAGATGGCCCGCACGGCGGCGGCAGCGTCGTCCCACGCCGGCGCCGGCCTTTTGCAGGTCGCGGTGCTGCGGGGCCCGACCACCGGGGGCGTCCTCGCCTCCTATGCCGGACTGGCCGACGTGCGCGCCGCGGAACCCGGTGCCACGGTCGGCTTCGCCGGCCCCCGTGTGGTGGAGCTCGTCACCGGCACCCGGCTGTCGTCGGCGTCGCACACCGCGGAGTCCGCGTACCGCACTGGCGTCGTCGACGCGGTGGTGAGCCGGCCCCGCCAACCGGCCTGGGTGGAGGCGGCGCTGGGGCTGGGTTCGGAGGGCCAGGGCAGCGGCCAAGGACCCGCTCCCCCTGTCCGGCCGACGCCCCCGACAGGGGGAGCGTGGAGCGAGGTCCGACAGGCGCGGCACCCCGCTCGCCTCACCGGGTGGGGCTGGGCCCAGCACCTGTGCTCGCAGTGGACGCCGTTGCACGCCCCTGACCCCTGCATCCGCGCCGGGATGGCGACCCTTCAGGGCCGCCGGCTGGTCGTGATCGCCATGGACCGGAACCGGCCCGGGCCCAGCGGGTACCGGCTGGCCCGTCGCGCCATCTCCCTGGCGGCGCGGCTGGGCCTGGAAGTCCTCACACTGGTCGACACTCCGGGCGCCGAACCGGGACCTGAAGCGGAGTCGGCCGGCATCGCCGGCGAGATCGCCTCCACCCTGGCGGCCATGGCTCATCTGCCGGTTCCGACCGTGAGCGTGTGCGTGGGCGAGGGCGGTAGTGGCGGGGCGCTGGCGCTGGCCTTCGCCGACCGGTTGCTGATGCTCGAGCACGCGGTGTTCTCGGTGATCAGCCCCGAGGGGGCAGCCGTCATCCTCGACCGCACGGACCGGACGGCACCGGAGCGGGCGGAGCAGCTCAAGCTCACCTCCACCGACCTGCTTTCCCTGGGCATCATCGACGCCGTGATCCAGGAGACGCCGGCAGCCGTCGCCAGGGCGGTGGCGCGGGCGCTGGGAGACGCCCGCAGGGGCGACCGCCATCGGCGCTTCGACGCTGCCACTGTGGGCTGGATCAGATGAGCGACCAGCCTCTACAGGGCAGCCCGTTCGCGGGCCGGCCGCGGCGGCGGGCCCGCAACCGCGCCATCGTGGCGGCGTCGCTGGCAGGTGTGGCGGTGGCTGCCGTGCTGATGGCCCTGGTGGTCCGCTTCGCGTCGCAACGCCCCGACGAGGTCGAGCTGGGGGCCAAGGTGTTGCGCTTCGACGCCCGTCGGCTCGCCCGCGACATCGAACAGCAGAACGAACCGCTCCTCTTCAAGGACCCGCTGACCAGCCGGCCCGGCCGCGAGGTCTACGTCCAGCACCTGGGTGCCGACCCGAAGAAGGGCTGGGTGACCATCGACGCCTACGCTCCCGGCCAACGCCGGGATATCGCCTGCATCCTCGACTGGCAACGCGACACCCGCCAGTTCCGGGATCCGTGCAGCGACCCACCGCGGACTTTCCCCGCCGACGGCTCAGGGCTTCCTACCTATCCGACGACGGTGGACGGAAATGCGGTCATCGTCGATCTGCGCAGCCAGGAGTGAGTACGGCCGGCCGCCCTATCACCGACGCATGGGCCGTCTCGGCGGCCAAAAGTGGCCATACGACGCCCGATGACAGCCACAAGGACCCACACGATCACGGCGGTGCGGTCGCGTGAACTGGCGTCGCGGCTAGGGCTTCTTCAGTGGCGCCCACTCCATAAGCAGGCGCTTCTCCCCG
>JAHWJQ010000270.1 GCA_019348305.1 Actinomycetota bacterium | reverse complement strand
AGCCGGGCGTCGAGCGAGAGCACGTCGGCGGCCGCGCGCGCGAGGGCCCGTGGGCCGCCCGAGCGCGCCCGCAGCGCCGGGGCGATCCGCTCGGCGTGGATGCTCGCGCCCTCGGGGTCGCCTGCGCGCACACGCTCGGCCTGCGAGGCACGCTCGGCGCGGACGTAGGCCGCGTAGCGCACCTCGCCGCTGCGCAGCAGCGCGTCCTGGGGCGACGCCGGAGCCTTGCGCTCGCCGCCGGCCTCGTCGGTGGACGGCCGCGCGACGAGGGCGACGGCGGCGAGCAGCAGGTCGCTGCGCTCCGGCGCCCAGACGGCGACGAACGTGCCGTCAGGCAGGCCGCCCACGACGCACGGAGCGCTGTTCTCGTCGCAGGCCGCGACGACGGTCATCCCCTGGTCGACGACGAGCCGGTCGATCAGCGCCGATCGATCCGTCGCCGCCTCGGGGCCGTAGATGTCGCCGGCCTCCATGGCCTCGAGCGCGGCGGTGCCGGCCGCGAGGGCGTAGGTGATGCTCGAGGACGTACGCGTCCCCGGCGCGCCGGAGAGCGTGTCCGGCATCCGCTGCAGGAGCGCAGCCAGCGCGTCGGCGGTGACCGGCGCGGCGCCGGCGACCTCGTCGGGTTCCGGGTGGTGGGCGACGAGGTAGGCGTGGGGGCCGTCGCCGAGACCATCACCCCTGAGGCACTGAGCGAGCGCCTTGGGCGGGTGTTCGACCGGAAGAACGACGGCGACGGGATGCCCGTCACGGTGGTCGAGCTGGTCGAGGGCACCGTGGCCGACATGATCGATGCCGGCGCCGAGGGCACCACAGATGAGCTGGTCCTGCCGCCGGTGTCGGAGCTGATGGAGCAGTGCGGCTTCGAGGTCCGCTACGGCTTTGCCGCACGCGAGGGCGCCGACTGGGACGCCTTCGGGCGGATACGGGCGGCGACGGCAGTAGCGGGCGAGCACGGGCTGGGCTTGGAGGGCGCCCAGGCGCTGATGATGCTCTCCCAGCTCTACCACCTCTTCGTGGAGGGGAAGGTGGCATTCGGGGACGCCAAGCGCGCCATGGCCGAGGACGTCGCACAGCTGCTCGCCGACCCGCAGATGGGCGAAGCGTTCGTCGACGCAGCCGCCAGCGGCACGGGCGGGGCCGCACTGGAGCCGTTCTTCGAGGCCCTCGTCGTGGCGGCGGGGCGGCACCACGAAGGTCCTCTGGCGTGGGTGCGCTCGGTGGTGGCCAGGCGGGCAGGTGAGCACGAGCGTGCTGAGGCGCTCCTTGTCCAGGCGCTGGAGGACGACCCCGAGCATCTAGAAGCTCTCGAGGACGCCGCCTGGTACGCCAGCGACCGTGGTGACGCCCGTCGTGCCTTCGCCCTGCTCGATCGGCTGGCAGCCATGGGCGACGACGTAGCCGAAGCTCGGGTGGCGGTCCTCCGGCCTCACGCCGACCCCCGGCATCCCGCCGCCGGTCGCAACGAGCCGTGCCCGTGCGGCTCTGGGCGCAAGCACAAGCACTGCTGTCTCGGCAAGCCCAAGCCCGCCCCCCTCCCCGATCGGGTGCGGTGGATCTGGGAGAAGCTCTACTGGTTCGTGTCATCCTCGGACTTCGACGAGTACGTCGAAGACGTTGTGGACGTCCTCGGCCAGTTCGAAGCATCCGACTACCTCCTGGCCACCTCGCTCGTCCTGTTCCAGGACAGGGCAGTTGAGGAGTTCCTGGCCGAGAGAGGCCCGCTCCTCCCCCACGACGAGTGGAACCTCGTCTCGCAGTGGGCGCTGGTGGAACGATCGGTCCACGAGGTGGTGTCGGTGAACGCCGGCGCGGGCGTGACGCTGCGTGACATCCGCACCGGCGACGTAGTCGAGGTCCGGGAGCGGACCGGGTCGAAGCAGATGGCCGCCGGCGACCTCCTGTGTGCCCACGTGGTTCCTGATGGAGCGGGCCACCAGATAGTGGGCGGCGTGTTCTCGGTGCCTCTGCGCCTTCGTGACCCGCTGGTGGCACTGCTCGACTCCGAGCCCGACGCTCTGGAGTTCGCGGCATTGGTAGCTCGGGCCTCCGCCCCGCCCGAGCTCTTCACCATGGAGCACGAGCCGATGGTGATGTGCGAGGCCCGCTACCGCATCCTCGACCCGGCCGCCGCCGCTCGCCTCGACGCGCTGCTCGACCGGGACGACGAGCTTCGCTGGTCGGAAAAGACAGAGGTCGATGGCCGGCGATGGATCCGCGGCACGGTGGCCGTCGAGGACGGCGAGCTGGTGGTCACTGCCAACAGCGAGGCCCGCTTCAGCCGGCTACGGGACATGGTCGAGGCTGAGGTGCCGGGCCTGGAGCTGGTCACCGCCAACGCCATGCCGGCCGCCGAGATGATGTCGCAACGCGACCGACGCCCCGTGGAGCCCGACCAACCGCCGCCGCCCGAGGTGGCCCTCGCGCTCGCCGAGTTCGTGCGAGAGCAGGAGGAGCGCTGGGTGGACGAGCCCGTGCCCGCCCTCGGCGGGCTCACGCCCCGCCAGGCGGCCGCCGATCCGACCCGGCGGGAGCAACTGGTCGCGCTCCTCCATGACTTCGACCGGGCCCCGGCACCTCCGGGCGCGGCCACCTTCGACACCCGCCGGCTGCGGGCGACTCTGGGACTGGACCGGTAGCGTCACCAGCGACCGGCGATCAGACGATGACCCGGAGCACCTCTTGGATGGTGGTCAACCCGGTGCGGACGTGGGAGAGCCCGGCCTGGCGCAGGGTGAGCATGCCCTGGGCAATGGCGAACTTCTTGATGTCCTCGGAGTGGCCGTGCTCGACGATGATCCGCTCGATCTCCTCGGTGATGAGCATCACCTCGTGGACGGCGAAGCGGCCGTGGTAGCCGGTCTTGCCGCAGGCGCCGCAACCGGCGGGCCGGTGCAGCACGTCGGGCATCTCGTCGGGGTCGAGGTCCCAGCCCTCGTCCTGCTCACTCACTTGCCCTCGTCCTCCACGACCTCCGCGTCGACGACGCCGTCGTCGTCGGCGGGAGCCGCGCCCGCGGCACCGGGGGCGTCCGCGGCCTGCTGCGCGTAGAGCGCGCCACCGAGCTCCTGCGACGTCGTGGCGACCTTCGCCGCGGCGCTCTTGATGGCGGCGATGAGATC
>JAHWJQ010000026.1 GCA_019348305.1 Actinomycetota bacterium | reverse complement strand
TCGACGAGCTGCCCCAGCTCCTCCTCGTGCCGATCGGGCGCATGAGCCTCGTCGGCCCCCGGCCCGAGATGCCCTTCCTCCACGACGCGATGCCGGCGCCGTTCGCCCGGCTCCGCACCGAGGTCCGGCCCGGGTGCGCCGGCCTGTGGCAGATCGGCCACCAGTGCTCGGGGCTCATCGTCGAGGCGCCCGAGTACGACCTGTACTACGTCGACAACTGGTCCCCGGTCATGGACCTTGTCATCCTCTGGAGGACCGCCCGCGCCGTCGTGCTCGGGGCCGGCGCGTACTGAGGGCATGAGCGCTCCTCTTCAGGCGCGCGTGCGTTCCCATTCAGGTCGGCTGCGGGCGCGGTGGTGGGGAATCCGGCACCGCAACGTCACCGTGGGCTCCCGCGCTCGGGCCGGTCGCGGGTGTCGGCTGCGGCTCGATCCCGGGGCCACACTGGTGCTGGGGCCCGGGTGCGATGTCGACGACGGCACCACGCTGGCGGCCTACGGCCAGGGCCGGCTCGAGCTGGGTGCCGGCTCGTTCGTCGGACACCACGCCACCCTGGCCGCCCATGAGCTCGTCATCATCGGTGATGGCGCCTTCCTGGCGGAGATGGTGTCGGTCCGAGACCACGATCACGCCGTCGGTCACCCACCATCCTCCGGGCTGGTGTCGATCAGCAGCGTCCACGTGGGCAAGCACGCCTGGCTGGGGGCCAAGGCCACGGTCCTGCGTGGCGCCGACATCGGTGACGGTGCGGTCGTCGGCGCCCACGCCGTGGTCCGTGGCATCGTCCCCCCGGGGATGGTGGCGGTGGGCATTCCGGCGAAGGTCGTCCGGAGCGCTGCCGTGGCGGGGGAGCCCGCTTGAGGATCGCCCTGCTGCCCAGCGCCTACGCCCCTGCGGTCGGCGGTGTGGAGGAGCTCACCCGGCGCCTGGCCGACCGCCTCGTCCAACGGGGCGACCACGTCGAGGTGTGGACCTTCCGCCATCCGCCCGCGCTGCCCGCTCGGGAGATCGTGGACTCCATCACCGTGCGGCGCTTCCCGTTCACCTTGCCGGCGGCGTCGCCCCGGTCGGTGGCGGCCTTCCCCGGGCGGGCGCTCCGGTGCGGGGCGGCCCTGTCGGCGGCGGTGCGGGACTTCCACCCCGACGTCCTCCATGTCCAGTGCTTCAGCGCCCAGGGCGTCTACGCCGCCGCCGTGGCCGCCCGCCACCGGATGCCACTGGTGGTGACCCTCCAGGGCGAGACGGTGATGGACGACGGCGACATCTACGAGCGCTCGGCCTCGCTGCGCCTGGGATTGCGCGCCGCCCTCGGGCGGGCCGGCGCGGTGACCGGCTGCTCGCAGTTCGTCATCGACGACGCCGTCACCCGCTTCGGGCTGCCGGCGGACAAGGGACAGGTCGTCTACAACGGGGTGGAGATTGCCGGCGACGAGCCGCCCCGAGCCCTCGACCTGCCGTTCGAGCGGTACGTGCTGGGACTGGGACGGGTGGTGGCCAAGAAGGGCTTCGACCTGCTGCTTGCCGCCTTCGCCGAGGTGGCTCGCCGGCACCCCGACGTCGGCTTGGTGATCGGTGGTGACGGCGCCGAACGCCCCGCCCTGATCAGCCAGGCCGAGGCGCTGGGCCTGGCGGACCGCGTCACGCTCCCTGGTCGCCTCGATCGGGGACAGGTGGCATGGGTCATGGCGAATGCCGAAGTGTTCGCCTTGCCCTCACGGGTGGAGCCGTTCGGGATCGTCGTCATCGAGGCGCTCCGTGGCGGCCGCCCGGTGGTCGTGTCGTCCCGGGGCGGAGCCCCGGAGATCGTGCGTCACGAGCGGGAAGGCCTCGTGGCCGACCCGTTCGACGCCATCGCCTTCGGCCATGCCATCCACCGTCTGCTCAGCGATGGGGCGCTGGCGCGCCGGCTGGCCGACGCCGGGCGCGTGCGAGTGGATCACTTCTCCTGGGACAGGATCACCGATCAGTACCACCAGCTCTACCGGGGCCTGCAGTGACGGTGGTGCCGCGGGAGTTGGTGGTCTGCTCCCTCGAGGCCTGGGACGAGATCTGGCGGCGAAACCAACTGATCGTCGACCGCCTCCTGCGCCGAGACCCGGGTCTGCGGGTGTTGTTCGTGGAGCCCCCCCACGATCTGGCGAGCGGCTTGCGCCACGGGCAGTTCCCTCCTCGGCACCGGCTCCGGGCAACAGGGGGCACCGGACGTCTGTGGGCGTCGACACCGGTGAAACCGCTGCCTCGCGTCGTCGGGCCCTTGGCCGACCGGGCGCTGTGCGAGCAGGTTCGCCGCACCGCCGGCAAGCTGGGCTTCACCGCGCCGATCCTGTGGGTCAACGACCTCACCTACGCCCCGCTACTCCAGATGACGGGGTGGCCGTCGCTCTACGACGTCACCGACGACTGGCTGCTCGAGCCGGTCTCGGGGCGCGAGCTTGCTCGCCGACGGGAGCTCGACGGCCTGCTGGTCGAGTCGGCTGACGAGGTCGTGGTGTGCTCGCCGGCCCTGGCCGCCAGCCGGGGCGCCACCCGCCCCGTCACCCTGATCCCCAACGGCGTCGACGTCGCCCACTTCAGGGCGCCCCGCCCCCGTCCCCCTGACCTGCCGCCTGGTGCGGTGGCGCTCTACGTGGGCACGCTCCACGACGAGCGCATCGACGTCGATCTCGTCATCGATGTCGCCCAGCGCCTCGGCGACCTCGCGGTCGTGCTCGTCGGTCCCGATGCCTCGCGAGCGCCTCGCGGTCACGGCTCCTCACCGCCGGCGTGCACCTGCTCGGCCCTCGCCCCTACGAGGACGTTCCCGCCTACCTCCAGCACGCCGATGTGGTCATCGTGCCCCACCGAGTGACGCCCTTCACCGAGAGCCTCGACCCCATCAAGGCCTACGAGTGCCTGGCCGTGGGCCGCCCGGTCGTGGCCACCCCGGTGGCGGGCTTCCGGGACCTCGGCGGTCCGGTCAGCGCCGTCGCCGCCGACGAGTTCGTGGCCGAGGTGGCGGCCCGGCTCGATGAGCCGCCCTCCGGCGGCGACGGTGCGCTGCCGGCCATCGACTGGGACGACCGGGCCGACGCCTTCGAGGCGGTGCTCCGGCGCGCCGAGTCGAGCCGGACCCGACGCGGCCTCGTCGATGATGAGGGGCGGGCTGGTCCCGACGGGGTACCTGTATGAAGCTTTGCTCGGCGCGGCCGACGGCGCGGCGGCAACTCTCCAGCTGGCCGTAGGGTTCCAGGAGGTCATCCAACACGACCGCTGGGACCTCCACGGCTTCTACGTGCTCCCCAGGGAACGCACGACGGTGCTCCATGCTGATCCCCAAGTCGTCGGAGGCCGCCAGGAGCGGGCTGGCTTTGGTCTTCAGCAACACCCGCCGATCGCCGACGTACATGCCTCGCAACTGGGTATCCGGGGGCGGACGAGCCGGAGCACCTTCTGCTTGATCCGGTCGAGCATCAGCGCAGGTCAGGGCGGGGGCCCTTGGACCGACGTGGTCGACCGCGACCGAGGGCCGAGTCACGTCCGGTGGAAGCGCCTCGTGCAGGCGAGAGAGAGTCAACCACTTGCCCCGTACGGTCGGCGGGCGACCAGCCACAGCGTGTTGCCCTCGGTAGGTGGGCGGCGACGGTCCAACGCTGCCAGAGCGTCCGTGATCGGCACCGAGGCGAGGCGGAGGATGGCGGGGTGCTCCAGCCGGGCGTAGATGTCGTGTGCCCAGGTCGACCAGTGCCGGTTCCAGCGTTCGAGGGCCACGACCTCGAACCCGGCTTCCTCGACGCGCTGCCGCAGGTCGTCTGACCGGTAGCCGTGGCGCACATGACCGGGGTTGATCCGCCACGCATCCTCATCAGCGACCCAGTGTTCGACACCCCTGCGGTCCGTGTAGGGGTTGGAGGGGACGTGGACGAGCAACGTGGCACCAGGTGCCAGGGCGGCATGCAGGTCACGCAGCGCTCCGGCGTCGTCCTCGATGTGCTCGAGCACGTCGAACGCGGTGGCGAGATCGAACGACGACGGTCGGAGGTCGGCGAAGGCGCATTCGACGAAGTCCACCCGGTGTGCGTAGCGATCCGGCCGCGCAGCGCGACATGCCTCCACTGCGGCGGCATCGATGTCGACAGCCAGCACGGTCGCCGCCGGGTAGCGATCTGCGAGCCAGTAGGTGAACGTCGCGTCCTCCGCCCCGGCGTCGAGGATGCGCAACGGCTCGATGGCGAGCGCGTCCAGCGCGGGGGCCAGCCACCGCAGCTTGAGCCGCTTCCCGACGTAGACCTCGCCGATCGTGCGGCGCACGAGCTGCTTGACCCGCTGTTCGCTGGAGGATCGGACACTCCTCATTCCGATCTCCCGCGGCTCGCAGCGATGTGTTGAACCCGGCCGAGGTGGTGCCGGGCCGACCAACGAAGCGCCTCAGGTGCGCCTTGCACGATCTGGCGCAGGGTCGGCGGGCGACCAGCTTCCCAGATCCGGGGGTGGACGATGTCGAGGGGCGGGCACTCCGGCACGGTGATCTTCGCTCGGGCGCCGGGATCGGCGTAGAGCAACAGGTTCTGCGCGTAGAAGGCTTCGACGTTCGGGTCATCCCAGATGCGTCCACGGAAGAGGTCGAGCGGCTGGTAGCCGTGCGCGGCGAAGATACGCGCCCAGTAGCTCGGCCACCGTTCGTTGACGTGGCTGGCTCCTCCTTGTCGGGGGATCGCGGCTGAGAACAGCACCGCTGGCGACAGCGACGTGAGCGTCCCCACGAATCTCTCCGCGCGCTCCGCCTCGATGTGCTCGGCCACCTCAACGGAGACTGCGAGGTCGAACGTCCGGGCCAGGGATACACCGTCGGCAAGGTCAGCCGCGATGAAGGCATCCTCCGGGAACAGCAAGGAGTCCCGGCTCACGTAGTCGCCGTCGATGCCCCAGGCATCGGAGATGCCTCCTTCACGGAACACTTTGACCCAGGTGCCCACCCCGCATCCGACGTCCACGACCGAGCTCGGGTGCAGGGCGTCGATCACGAGCGGGACGATGGATCTGGCAGAGCGGAGCGAGCCTTCTCGTTGCGCGGCATAGAAGCCTTCGTCGTAGTGGGCGCCGGTTCCCATCACAGGCGCCTGTGCTGCTCGGTAGTGGTGTCTCGATTTCGGTGCATTTCTTCCTCCAGGATTGGCTGGTCTGTGCAGGCGCGGTGCAAGGCGTCGGCGTAGCAGCCCAGGTAGGCATCGACGACGCTGGCGGGGGCGAAGCACCGCTCGAACAATCGACGGGCCTCGTGGCGGCGGGCTCGGAGGTCACCTTCCAAAAGAGCGGCGACGGCCGCCGCCAGCCCGCCGGCGTCGCCCGGCCTGACGAGCGTTCCGCCGTTCTGGCCGAGGGCCCGCCCTACAGCCCCGACATCGGTGCCCACCACGGGCACGCCTGCACCGAGGGCCTCGACCACGAAGGAGGGCAGCCCTTCGCCCTGCAGCCCGGGGAACACGGCGACGTCGGTGCGGGCGAGCAAGCCGTGCAGCGAGCGCTGGCCGAGCGGCCCGGTGAACGAGGCGACGACGCCGAGCTCGCCTGCCAGGGCTTCCAGGTTGGCACGTTCCGGCCCATAGCCCGCGATGACGAGCTCGATGCCTGGGAGCTTTGTGGCAGCCCGCAGCAGCACGTCGACGCCCTTCTCGCGGACGAGGCGCCCGCCGAAGGTGACGACGCGGGTCTGCGGGCGATCGAGGTCTGGGCCATGGTCGGCGAGCGCGCGGGGGCCCATGCTCGGGATCCACCGCACCGGTGTGCCTGCTGGGTCCACCACGGGGTCACCATCGGTCGTCACGACCGCCGTCGCCACGTCGACGACGGGGACGACGCCCTCCATGCGACCGAGGATGGTGTGGACCAGTGGCAGCCTCAGGTCGGTGAGCGTGCGGCGGCCGGCGACGCTGAGCACGCCGAAGAACGGCATCTCGTGGAGGACGAACCCGGGACTCCTCATCGATCGCACCCGGGCCGCCTGCCAACGCCACAGCTGCGCTTCCACGGCGGCGCTCTCGGAGGTGCCGGCGCGGAGCCGGGCCTGCACGTAGGGCAGACGCCGAAGCCGTCCGCCCCGACGCCCGGTCCATCCGGGGGCCAGCACGTCGATTGCGGCCTCCTCGAGCTCGGCGACGTAGGGGTTCCCGCCGTGGAGCGGCCAGCGCGAGAGCACCGTCACGGGGATGTCACGGCGCCGCAGGTCGACGGCCAGCTCGACGACCTGGCGCTCCGTCCCTCCCATGGGATGGAACTCATCGGTCGCGACGCATACGCGCAGGCCGTCAGGCGCCGTAGGCATCACAGAGCTCCCTGGCGGTGCGGTCCCAGCTGAAGCGGGCGGCGTGCTCGCGCTCATCACCCCGGGGTCCACGAGCGAGCACCGCCTCGACGGCCACGCGCAGGGCTTCGACGTCACCGGCGTCGGCCACCTCGACCCGCCCGTCGAAGTACTCCTCGACACATGGTGTTCGTCCGACGACGCAGGGTGTCCCGGCGGCGAGGGCTTCGAGCGTGGCAAGCCCTGTCGTCTCGAACCACGACGCGAGCACGTGGCAGGCGGCGGCCGCGTAGACGTGCCGGAGCAGGTCGCGATCGAGGTGGGCGACGTGCACGAGCGACGGGAGCTCTCGGCGGCAAGCGGCGAGGTAGGCCTCGTTCCCCGAGAGCACAGCACCGACGAGCAGCAACGGCCGCTGTACCTCACGCATGGCACGGCACAGGGAGAGCTGGTTCTTGATCGGCTCGATCCGCCCCACGCACAGCACGAAGTCGTCCATCCCCACCAGCTCCCGACCACGGTCAGAAGAGCCCTCGAAGAACTGCTCGTCCACGCCGCTGTAGGCGACGGCAATGTGTGGGATGGCTCGGTGCGCGTCGCGCCGCAGCAGCGCCGCCTCGGTGTGGCTGTTGGTGACGACAACGTCCGCCTCGGCAACGGCGGACAGCCGAGACCGCAGCTCTGCACGCCGGTTCGCTCGTGCGCGGGGGTGGCGCAAGCCCCTCGCTAGGTGGAGGGCGCGCCCGACGACCCGGTGCCGTGCCTCTCCCCGCCAGGGGATCGGCCCGAGCTCGATCCACGACGGGAAGTGGACCGGGCTCACCACCAGCCGGCTGGTCGGGCGCCCTTGGTGGAGGAGCGGCCGGGGATCGCCGAAGAAGTGGACGAGGTCGAAGCGAGATGCAACAGCCAAGGAGAGGTCTCCCACCGCCACCTGGATGCCCAGACGTCGGAGGGCGCGGGCTGTCTGGAGCTGCTGGGTCCGGTGCCCGCCCTCGATCTGCCAGCTACCGGGATACGGGACGAGGAGCACCCGTGTCATGCCAGCGCCTCCTCGTACACCGCGAGCGTGGCAGCCGCGGTCCGCTCCCACGTGTACGGCGCTGCTCGCGCCCGGCCGGCGTCGGCAAGCCGTCGTGCGAACAGGGCATCGGTGAGGACGGCCTCCATCCCCTCGGCGAGGGCATCCGAGGTCGGCGCCACCAGCAGCGCAGCGTCGCCGCACACCTCGGGGAGCGCACCACGGTCGGTGGCCACGACAGGCGTCCCGCAGGCCATGCCCTCCAAGGCCGGCAGACCGAAGCCCTCGTAGAGGGAGGGGACCACGACAGCGGCAGCCGCCGCCATGAGCCCGGCCACCTCCTGTTGAGCGACGCGCCCGATCAAACGAACCCGCGGCAAGCCGGCGAACAGCTCCGTGCGGCGTGGGTGGGGAGGGCCGCACAAGGCGAGCGTGGCGTCGGGCACGGCCGCCGAGATCCGCCGCCAGGCGCCCGCCAGTGCACCCAGGTTCTTGCGCTCGGTGGCGCCACCGGCGTGGATCACGAACCTGCCTTTGAGACCGAGGCCGGCGAGCACCGCGGCGTCAGCGGCGGGTGCATCACGGAACGTCTCGGCGACCCCGTTCGGTACGACCCGGGTCCGTGCCTGGCCGAGCAACGTGGCCACCTCGTCCGCTGCGAAGGCGGACGGGCAGATGACCACACGGGCCCGCCGCGCGCTGGCGGCTGCCCACGTCGGCAGCGTGCCTTCGTCCCCGAACCGCAACGGGGGCAGGTCGTGGACCGTGACCACCTCTGCACCACGGTGCGGTGGGAGGCGGAGGTCGAAACGGTGCACCAGGTCGGCCCGGCGGTACGCGAAGGCTGCGGCCGAGGTGGCGACCATGGCCGGGCCCCTCGCGATGAGACCGAGTGGGAGACGGACGTCGCCGGTCCCCGCGCGCATCGGGGCGACCCGCACGGTCGACAACGTCCAGCGGTCCCGCGAGCCGCATCGCGTCAGCTCCCGTTGGAGCGACTCGTGCAACGCGCTCTCGTGGTGCTGTTGGCCCATGGGAGCGGCACTGGCGAAGGTCGAGAGGACGACGCGCCGGCTCACCGCTCGACGACCTCGCGGTAGACCGTGGCAAGGATCTGGTTCCGGTGCTCCACAGAGAAGCGTGCCTGGTAGTCGGCGCGGGCGGCGGCACCCATGGAGACACGCCGGGTGGGCTCGTCCAGGAGGGCCTCGACGGCGGCGGCGGCGGCCGCCACGTCTCCTGGCTCGTGGAGGATCCCGGTGACGCCGTCCACCACCAGCTCGGGGATGGCGAAGGCGGACGGTGCGACGACGGGGATGCCATGGGCCAGCGCCTCCATCACCACCAGCGGTGCGCAGTCGAAGCGCGTCGGGTACACGAAGAGGTCCGCCTGCGGGTACACGTCGCGGTACAGCTCGTCACGGGACCGGGGCCCCAGCCAGCGCACGCCCTCGATGCCCGGATCGGGCTCGGGGCTCCCGGCCACCAGGAGAGTGGCGTCCGGATGGCTTCCGCGCACCTGCCGCAACACCTCCACGGCGAGGTCTCCGCCCTTCGTCTGGAAGTCCCGAGCGACGAAGAGCAGCCGCTTGCCGGCATCTTCCGCCGGGCGCACCGGTGCCGGCACCCCTGGAGGGCACCGCAGGGTCGACGTCGTGTCGACGCCGACCCGTTGCTGGAGCGCGCGGCCGGCGTCCACGAACAGCAGCGAGCGGGCAGCGCCCTCTGGGTGGGCGGACGGGTGGAGGTAGCCGAGGGTGCGAGCGCAGAGGCGCTCGCGGCGCAGCAACCGTTCGACCTTGTCGCCGTCCATGCCCCGCGCCGCCGTCCAGTACCAGTAGGTGCCGGCGCTGTCGCTCACCACGACAGGCGGCGCGTCGCCGAGGAAGCGGACCGGGAGGCAGTGGACGTGCACCACGTCGAAGGTTCCGAGGATGCGCAGCCAGCGGACGGGGTCGGGGAGCAGAGCGCCGCTGTGGCGGAATGCGTGGAGGCCGGCACGAGCGATGGCGCCGAGGGGATCGGCCAAGGGTCGACGCCACTGGCGGGCGGAGCGCACCGACGGCCCCCAGGAGATCTCGCCGGAGGCGAGCGCGTCGGTATAGGGGATCAGGTCGACGCCGTCGGGTGGCGAGGAGAGCAGGTCCCGGGTGAACTGCGCGTCCCCGTTGTCGGGGTCCTGCGGCGCTACCGGCGAGAGGAGCAGGCAGCGCAGCGCTGCAACGCCACCGAGCTCCGCTCCTGCAGCGCCCGGCGGTCGGCTCTGCCAGCTGGTCACCGGCTCGCCCCGAGGACGGCCCGGCTGGTCTGCAGCGACCTACCTGCAAAGCCCTGCAACGCATGTCGGACGACACCTGGCTGTCCTCGAGCTCGGAGGAGTCGGCTCAGCTGCAGGTGAAGCCCGCCGCGGGAGCGCCGAGCGGTGAGCCAGAGCCAGGCTGGAAGCCGCGCGGAGGACAGCATCGTCAGGGACTCCTCGAGGGCGAGCACGCGCCGAGCCTCGCCGCTCTGCTGAGTGGGATGGACGCGGTGCCAAGCGAGGGTGTCGGGGATCGCCTTGAAACGAGACCGCTGGGCGGCGGCACGTATCCAAGAGTCGCAGTCTTGGACGTAGGCGAGCGAGCGGAACCCGCCAAGGTCGTCGAAGGTCGCTCGGCGGAACACTGCGGCGACCGAAGCGATCTCGTTGCCGTGCAAGAGCGCGTGCAGCACCCTTTTCGGGTCTTCGAAATTATCGACACGATTAAGCGCGCCGCGCCACGGATACCGGTTCACTGAGGGCATCCATCGAGGTGGTCCAATCTCGCCGAAAGCACCTCTCGGTAGAGGGCCTCGTAACGTTTCACGATCTTCTCTGGTGAAAAATGCATCATCCATCGTTCCCTTGCCGCACACCCCAACGCGCGCGCCAAACCCGCCTCTTCAGTAAGTCGACACATAGCCATCGATAGGTCATCCACCGTGCCATCGAAGAACAGGCCTTCACGACCATGGCGCACGAGGTCAGGGACGCCGCCGACAGGCACGGCCACGACGCACCGGGCACGGCTCATAGCTTCGAGAACCGACGTGGGTGTGCCCTCAGTCGAAGAGGTAAGGATGAAAGCGTCGCCAGCGTCGAGAAATGCCTTTACGCGACTGCGGTTTCCACTGCCATGCAAGGTGACTCGATCGGAAACGTCGAGGCTCTTGATAAGTATATTGAGCTCGGCCATCGACGGCCCGCTTCCCAGTACATCGAGGACACAGTGCGGGCCTGCACGTGCCATGGCCCGTATCGCAATTTCTACACGTTTGTCTGGATGGAGACGGTTGACCATGACAAACCTTGTTGCGCGCAACGCTGGAGCCGCTGTCGGCTCGGAAAACCCGCCGATACTCGGTATGACATGAACGGTCCGCGCATAACGTGCCTCAAGGAACTGCGCCGCCTCAACGCTATCGGCCGTCATCGCCTCTACTTCAAAGGCTTGTGTAGGGACCCCCCCGCCCGTGTAGTACTCCGGCTGTCCCAGTTCCGAGTAGAGGATTGGCAGACCAAGGGCCCTGAGGTCGGGGATCAAAACAGCGGTGTGGCGAGCGAGGACGTGCAGAACCGTCGGAAGCGGCTGTTGCGCGTGGATCCATCGGCGGAGCTTCCGGATGAGGACGACCCTCACATCGCGATCACGTGAGCGGAGCACGTGTCGATCGGAGGCAAGGCCCGCTCTGGTTGGCAAGGCGCGCCGGCTGACGAGGAACTGCCCGATACGGATCGTCCGTCGGACGTTGTAGGAGGAAACCCGGAAGTGGCTCCACCAAGCTCCCGCCCATTTCGGCGTCAATACTTCGACGCCTGCAGATCGCATGCGCGCTACGCGCGCTCCGTGTCGATCGAGTGGCCATCGCGTTGCGAAGACCGCCGGATGCCCGATCGACGCGAGGCCCTCCGCTAGCGCCGTCGCCTGAGCCTCCGTGCCGCCTTCATCACTCAAGCCTTCCAGTAGGAGCGCGACGGCGAACAGGTTCTTGTCGTCCTCATCGACGTTCATCATTTCCAGATACCCGCAAGGGCCCGTAAAGACGCGAGTGGTCGAACAGGTGCAGCTAGAGCTAGATCGGCGAACGCGATGAAGCGCCGCTCCATGACCTTGCTGTGGTGCGCCGCCTCCTCGAGATGCAGATCTGCAATCTTCCGTTCTCGCGCCACCCAATGCTGTCGGGGAAGCGGTTGGCTGCGGAGCATGCGCCGAGCCTCCGCAAAGATCAACGGTGCCCTCTCTGGCGCGCTTTGCTGCTCGGCATGGACGCGATGCCACGCTAAGAGATCGGGGACAAAGGCAAATTTCGCCTGTTCCACAGCAGCTCGGATCCAGAAGTCCCAGTCTTGTACGAAGTCAAGGGACCGGAAGCCGTGCAGGCGTTCAGCCACTTCACGCCGGAAAACTGTCGCCACGGAGGCTATCGGATTCACACTCAGCAGGGTCTGCAACGACTCGCGAGACGTCCCATACTCCGGCCGGCTCCCGGGGAGGAGTCCCGGCGTCGGCGCCCCGCCCGCATCTATGAACCCGCAGGCCGCGTGCACCACGTCAATGGACGGCTGGGAAGCGAAGACGTCGACGATCGTTTCATAGAACTGAGGCTCAAGAGCATCGTCATGATCGCAGATGTGGACGAGCGGTGCCGTCGTGGCACGTATCCCGGCGTTACGAGCGGCCGCAATTCCTCCGTGCCCGATGCGGATCACGCGTGTACCCAACGCGGTCGTCGGCACTGTGACGGGGGGCACCGATCCGTCATCTATGACAACGACCTCCTCGGGGCGGAACCTCTGCTGGTCAAGGGATAGAAGTGTGTCAACTAGATACGGCGCTGGCCCGTAGGTCGGGACTACCACGGAGACCGCTAAAGGACCGTCTCCCGTACGGTCGCTACTTCTCATCGGTCACGCCGGTATCGACCGGCCTCGCAACGACGATCCACTGAAGCACGAAGAACGCTGGCACCCATCGTGTCTTCACTGGTCCGACGCCGCGATCCCACCGTCGTCCTAGGCCAAGTGAAACATTGGCCGCCCAAGTGGTCGGTTCGAAGCCAGCTTCGTCGAGCATTTGATTCAGCGTATGTCGCCCGAACCATCGCAAATGTGTTCGATCGAAGATCCCCGCATCGTCGAAGCGCCAATCACGGCGAAAGAGCAACTGGAGCAGCACAGTGAGGTGCGACACGTTCGGTATCGAGACGAGAAGCGAGCCACCTTGCTTCACATGCGGTCGAAGCTCCCGTAAGACAGACCAGGGATCGACCAAGTGCTCCAAGACATCGGCCGTGATGACAAAGTCGAATGATTCATCGATGTTCTGCAGGACTTCCTCGACGGAGCCGCGGTGCACTTCGTCGCATACCTTCGCCGCATCGATTGCCAGGTCGCTCACTTCTACCCCCACGATTCTCCTCGCGCCACGCTCGCGCAGGAGTGGCGCGAGCCCCCCTGCTCCACATCCAACGTCGAGGACGGTCGCTCCCTCTACCTTCAAGTAAGGGATGAGATCAGGGCGCACGCCGGGGTAGTACGTCTGAGTCATTCGTCGTCCTCGACTTGGACAAGTGTTGGGATTATTGGAGCAATGGCATCCCTCTCGGGAGCGAGGCAGAAGTCCACCGTCCAACTTGCCGACTGGAGGGTCATGGACCCGAAAGGAGGCAACCGATCGGCCTCTACGTTGACCGAGAGGCAGGCGTCCTCGTACTGGGTTGACGGGTTTCGGCCGTCTGTCACGAGTAGATGGAGGAAGTAGGATCCAGGAGCGAGTCCCAATTGAGGGATCTGCCACATCACCTCCACAGGGGTACGGTATGGAAGTCTGCCCTCGTAGAGGCTCGCTGCCACGGGCAGACCGTCTGAGCGAAACCACGCGACGGCCAGCGTCGGCTCGTCGACTTCGGCGACGAGCGTGACCCGAGCGCGGATGCTGGCCTCAGCCTCGGAGTGGAGAACGGACGTGCCTGCCGCGCCGCGCACCTCGAGTACCTGAACTTCGGCGACCACACTGCCGAGCTTCTCCTCGTTGTAGACGGTGGGCATCATGTGTGTCTCGTAGAAAGAAGCCACCTCATCGGCCGTGCCAGCGAAGACCGCTCGCCCAGAGTCGAGCATGATCCCCTCCTCGCAGATCCTCCGGACCATTGACATCTGATGGCTGACGACCACGACGGTCCGGTGCTCGCGGGTGAGCTCCTGCACCTTCTCGTAGGAGCGCTTGCGGAAGCGAGCGTCCCCAACGGCGAGCACCTCGTCGACGAGAAGGATCTCCGGGTCGGTGTGCACGGCGACAGAGAAGCCGAGTCGTGCGTACATGCCGCTCGAGTACCGCTTCACCGGGGTGTCGATGAACTGCTCTAGCTCGGCGAAGGCCACGATCTCGTCCAGCCGGCGAGCGACCTGACGGCGGGACATTCCGAGGATGGCACCGTTGAGGAACACGTTCTCGCGACCGGTGAGCTCGGGATGGAATCCGGCTCCGACCTCGATGAGCGACGACATCCGGCCCTGGACGCGGACCCGGCCGTCAGTTGGCCGGGTGACCCGGGAGATGACCTTGAGCAGGGTGCTCTTGCCCGCACCGTTGGCGCCGACCAAGGCGAGCGAACGCCCCGCCTCGAGGTCGAAGGACACGTCGCGGAGGGCCCACAGCACCTCGCGCTCGCCTCGCCCTCGCAGCTGACGGCCGAGGTGCCGAAGCCCACCACGAGCGCCGAGGTAGTAGCGCTTGGAAACGCTGTCGAGGGAGATGGCAGTGGTCATACGTAGTCCGCCATGGTCGGCTCCTCCGCACGGAAGTAGACGACCCCCAGAGCGAGCAGTCCGAGGCTCCACACGAGTGCAGGCCAGATATCCACCCACGGCGGGATCCGACCATCGAGGGCGATGACGCGGAAGGCGTCGAGGAGACCGGCGAAGGGGTTGACGCGGTACCACCCTCGAAAGGAGGCGGGGACGGCCTCGATCGGATAGCCCACGGGACTGGCCAGAAGCAGCAGTTGGAGGCCCAGCGGTATCACGAAGCGCAGGTCGCGGAAGCGGACGATGGCAGGAGCAAGGATCAGCCCGATACCCAGGCAGAGCGCGGCCGTCAGCAGCATCAAGAACGGCCAGAGCAGGAGGGTCAAGGGCAGCCCGGCACCGAAGATGAGCAGCAGCGCCAGCTGGAGCACGAAGGCGATGCCGGCGTCGACCAAGGCCGCGAGCACGGCAGAGAGCGGGAGCACCTCCCGGGGGAAGTAGATCTTGCTCACGATCCCGAGCTGGTTCAACACCGCGGAACTGCCCTGGGTGATGGCCGTTGCCGCGAACGTCCAGGGCACGAGGGCCACGTAGGCGACGAGCGGCCCGCTCCCCGGCACCTTCGCCACCCGGGTGAACAGCACGGTGAAGATCGCCATGTATGCAAGGGGCTGGATCACCGCCCAGGCGACGCCGACGTACGCCTCCTTGTAGCGCACGCTGACCTCTCGCCTGACGAAGGCCATCAACAGGTCGAACCGCGCCGAATCAAACACCTGGCATCACCAACAGCTCAGGCACGCAGGGACGCCGGGCACGCCGCAGCTGCCGACAGGCAGCCTTCATCGCCTCGCGCCAGTAGGAAATGGGTGCCGCGATCACGGGCGGGCCTCGACCCGGGTGGGGCGGGCGAGGAGGTGGTGGAGGTCGCGCCGGATCATCCGCCAACGGCGGTTACCGCGTGGGTCGTCGGGCCGCAGGAGCAACACAGGTAGGCGCAATACCGACCCGACGAGCAGCCCCAGCCGGTGCAGCACCAAGCCGGCAGCGCCGTGGTGTTTCTGGATGAAGTGCTCGGCGCCTCGCTGGAAGTGCTCGAACGTCATGTCGGAGACCGATTCCCCGCTCGCGCCCCCGATGTGGAGGGCAGTCGCATCGGGGACGAGCCGGACGCTCCAACCGGCGTTCCAGAGCCTTCGGCACAGGTCGGCGTCCTCGCCGTAGAGCCAGAACCGCTCGTCGAACCCGCCGACTTCCTCGACGGCAGCCCGCCGGGCGAGGAGGCAGGCGCCCACCAGGAAGCCGGGCGCCTCCTTGCCGGCTCCATGCCACAGCCGGTGCAGACCGAGCGCCTCGGCCCAGGTGGCGAGCGGTGAAGGGAATGGCCACCACGCCCGCTGCTCGTGGCCGTGGGGCGAGACCAGCCGCGGGCCCACGGCGCCGAGCGCCGGATCGCCGGCGAGCGTGGCGAGCAGCGTGGACAGGTCGGCCCGGCCCACCACGGCGTCGGGGTTCAGGAACAGCAGGGCATCCCCGGACCCCATGCGGGCGCCCTGGTTGGCGGCGGCGGCGAACCCCCGGTTGGTGGGGTTGCGCACCACCGTGGCGCCGGCACGCTCAGCCAGGTCGGGAGCTTCGTCGCCGGAGGCGTTGTCGACCACGACGACGTTGGCGTCGTCCGGCAGCGGGGCGAGGCACGCGGGCAGGTGCTCGGCCGACCGGTACGTGACGATCACGACGTCGAGTCGCACAGCACCTTCTCGTAGAGCTCGAGGTGGGCGGCGGCGACCTCGGGCCAGGCGAACCGCTGGGCCCGCTGGCGGCCGAGCTCGCCGAGGCGGCGGCGCTCTTGGGGGTCGTCCGCCAGTGCCCGTAGGGCGCCGGCCAGCGCT
>JAHWJQ010000269.1 GCA_019348305.1 Actinomycetota bacterium | reverse complement strand
ATCAGGCCGGCCTGCACCTGGGCGGCTGGCTAGGCGAGGCCGAGCTGGCCGCCATGGTGCGGGGCGCCTACGACCCGGCCGTGGTCGTCGACTCCCGCCACGACCCCGCCGCCAACCTCGCCCATGCGGGGCCATTGGCCATCTCGGAGCACTGGGACTGCCTCCGTCACGACTCGGGGTGGTCCGCCGTGCTGTGGATCTCGGAGTGGCCCCGCATCGACATGCCGCCGGACTTCCTGCACCCGCTGGTCTTCGCCCCCGGGGTCCGGCGCACCCTGAGCCTGATGGCCCGGCCCCTGCCCACCGACGTCGCCCTGCGCCAGATCCGCAAGGACAGGACCGAGGCGGTCGCCGACCAGGCCCACAAGAACCGTGTGGGCCAGCTCGCCGACCTCGCCGACGCCCAGGAGTACGAGGACCTCCTCGAGCGGGAGCGCTCGGTGATCGCCGGCCACACCGACGTCGAGTTCACGGGGCTGTTGACGGTGACGGCACCCGGCCGCGACGCGCTCGAGGTCGCCGTCGGCACCATCGTGCGGGCCGCCGGGGCGGCCGCCTGTGAGGTGCGCCCCCTCTACGGCCAGCAGGCCCAGGGCTTCGTGCTGGCCGCCCTGCCCTTGGCCCGGAGCCCGCGGTGAGGGAGACGGCCACCCCAGGCTTCGGCGATGGGCTCGATCAGGATCTGCGGGGCGACGAGGGGCGGGTGTACGGCATCGCCGGCTACGTGCCCGCCACCGACCGCAGGCGCAGCCGGGCCCAGCTGCGCTCGGCCCGGGCGGTGGAGGCCGAGCACCGCCGTCAGCTGATGGCGATCCGGCGCAGCCAGCAGGAGGCCGAGCGCGAGCGGCGGCGGATTGCTGGCTACCTGCCCCCTCGGGGCGAGAACCGACCACAGGCGGGACGGGCCTGGTGGCGGCTGCGAGTCCCCCCGCACCGAGCCACCAGCGAGGTCCTGGCGGGCGCCTATCCCTTCCTGGCCGAGGAGGGCTTGGGCTCGGCCGGGATCCTCATCGGCGAGGACGCCTGGTCGCGATCCGCCTTCTGCTACGACCCCTGGACCCTCTACGAGCGGGGCGTGCTCTCCAACCCCAACGGGATCCTGCTGGGCCAGATCGGCCGGGGGAAGTCGGCCCTGGCCAAGTCGCTCGCCGTGCGCTGCGTGGCCTTCGGCCGCCGGGTCTACGTCCCCGGCGACCCCAAGGGGGAATGGAGCATCGTCACCCGGGCCGTGGGAGGCCAAGTCATCGAGCTCGGCACGGGACGGCGCGCCCGGCTCAACCCCCTGGATGAAGGACCCCGCGCCGGCGACGTCGACGACGCCGCCTGGAGAGTGCAGGTCACCCAGCGCCGGCTCAACCTCCTCGGCGCCTTGGCCGAGGCCACCCTGGCCCGGGCCCTGGGGGCCACCGAGCGCACGGCACTGGATGCGGCGCTGGTCGCGGCGACCGACCGGACGTCGGTGCCGATCCTGCCCATGGTCGTGGACGCACTGCTGGAGCCCGAGCGGGCCTGGCGAGGGTCGTCGGTCGCCCAGCTGCGCGACGACGGCCGGGAGGTGGCCCACGCCCTGGGTCGGCTGGTCCACGGCGACCTGGCCGGCCTGTTCGAGGGGCCCTCGACCGTCGCCTTCGACCCCTCCGCGGCGATGGTCAGCCTGGACCTGTCCCACGTGTCGGGCTCCGACACCCTCCTCGCCCTGGTGCACGCCTGCACGTCGACCTGGATGGAGGCGGCCCTGCGCGACCCGGGCGGCGGCCAGCGCCTGGTCGTCTACGACGAGGCGTGGCGGCTCATGGCCCAGCCCAGCCTTCTGGCGCGTATGCGGGCTCAGTGGAAGCTCAGCCGGGGATGGGGCCTGGCCAACCTCATGATCGTGCACCGCCTGGGCGATCTCGACGCCGTCGGCGACGCCGGCTCAGAGGCCCGCGGTCTGGCCCTGGGTCTGCTCGGCGACACCGCCACCCGGATCCTGTACTACGAGCCCCACGAGGAGGCCGAGGCCGCCGGCAAGCTGCTTGGCCTGTCGTCGGTGGAGGTCCGCGAGCTCGGCCGCCTTGCCGACGGCGAGGGCCTGTGGCGGGTCAACGACCGGGCCTTCGTTGTCCGCCATGCCCGGACCCCGGCCGAGGCGGTCCTGTTCAACACCGACTCCCGAATGGTCCAGAACCCCATTGGGCTCTCCGGCCCGCCCGGCGCCGTACAGGCCGGCAGGGTGCCGGCATGAGACCCCACTGCCGGTACCGGGGTGGAAGCGACGAGCGTGGCTTCCCCAGCAGGAGGCAGACGCCAATGGGGAGATCGAGGCCGACCAGGGAGGAGGCGGACCGGGCGCGGGCGGCAAAGGTGGCGGCCGCCCAGGAGACGCTGGAGGGCGAGATAGCCCGGATCACCACCGGTGAGGACTGGCAGCGCTTCCTCACGCTGCAAGCTCGGCTGCACCACTACAGCGCCAACAACACCCAGCTGATCTGGGCGCAGCACGCCGAGGCCCACGCCGAGGGACCGCTGCCCTTCCGCCTGCAGGGCGACGGCCAGCAGATGCGGGCCTTCATGCACATCGACGACTGTGCCGAGGCCGTCGGCCGGATCATCGTCGCGGGCGAGCACGGCGGCATCTACCACGTGGGCAATCCCGAGGAGTGGACGATCGCCGACGTCGCGCGCAAGGTCGTCGAGACGGTGTCGCGCCTGGACGGTGCCGACGTCGCGCAGGAGCAGGCCGAGACGTCCTAGCCGCCGGGTGTCGCAGGCCGGCCCTAGCCTGCGCCCCGTGCAGGAGCTGGCCCCGATCGCGACGCTGGTCGTGGCGACCGTGGCCCTGTTCGTGGGGCTGCGCACGATCCGCCAGCGCGACCTCGCCGACCGGCGCGAGCAGTGGTGGAAGCGGTTCGCCTGGGCGGCGGAGCTCACCCTCAGCGACGAGGGGCACCGGCGCGACCTGGGGCTGCGCAGCCTCGACCTGCTGGCCGTCAGCCGGCTCGGCGGGGACGAGGAGCTCGAGCTGCTGGACTCCGCCGTCAGCGTCGAGCTGGAGCGGCGTCCGGAGGTGCTGGACGACGGCTGGACCGGGTACGACGATGAGGGCCGACGACCGGAAGGGGAGCAGCCGTGAGCGACGTCGACCGGCAGGGCTTCAGCC
>JAHWJQ010000268.1 GCA_019348305.1 Actinomycetota bacterium | reverse complement strand
TCCCCGCCGAGCGGATCGGCGACGTCTTCCGGAAGTTCGCCCGTGCCGACAAGAGGAAAGAGGGCCGCGGGCTGGGCCTCTACGTCTCGCGGGCGATAGCCAGAGCCCACGGCGGCGAGCTCAACTGCCGCCGAGCGACCACCGGGGGAGCCGAGTTCGTGCTGGAGCTGCCGCTGGCCCGAGCCGACGACGGCTGATCAGGCCCCTGCCCGTTATTCGGGGGGGTCGAAGCGGTACCCGACGCCCCGTACCGTCCGGAGCCACACCGGGTTCTCCGGGTCCGCCTCGAGCTTCTTGCGCAACCTCCGCACGTGCTCGGTGACCGTGGCCGGGTCCTGCCACTCGGTGGACGACCCCCACACGGCATCGAGTAGCTGCTGGCGGGAAAAGACGGTGCGGGGCGAGCCGGCCAGGTAGGCGAGCAGGTCGAACTCCTTCGGCGTGGTCTCGACGAGGTTGCCGGCCAGGTGCACCTCGCGCTCGGCCAGGTGGATGACCAACGGCCCGAACTCCAAGACCTGAGCCGCCGCGGCCGGCGCCGCCGGGGGGGCCGCCGCCTTGGCCCGGCGCAGCGCCGCTCGGGCCCGGGCCGCCAGCTCCTTCACGTAGAACGGCTTGACGATGTAGTCCTCCGCCCCCAGCTCGAGGCCCACCACCCGGTCGCTCTCCTCGTCGCGCCCGGTGAGGAGGATGACGGGGATCCCGTGGCGCACCCGCAACTCGGTCATCACGTCGAGGCCACTGATCCCGGGCATGTTGATGTCGAGCAGGACCAGGTCGGGCCGCTGCTCGCCGACCATGGCCAGCGCCACCTCCCCGTTCTCCGCCTGCACCACCTCGAAGCCCTCGCGGCTGAGAGCGGTGGCAACGAGGCGGCGGGTGTCGGCCATGTCGTCCACCACCAGCACGCGAGGGGCCGGGTCGGGACGCGCCCCGGCGCCGGATTCGTCTCCAACGGGTTGGGAGACGCCGGCGCCGGGCTCGTGGGGAACGGACTGCATCGACTGGTGGTGCTTCCTTCCTGCGAAGTCCGCCAAGCTCGCAAGAAGCATACGGTCTGAAGGTCAGCGGCTGCGGCGTACCTTCTTGGGGCGGCTCCCCTTGCCCAGGCGGGCCTTGACCTTGCCCTTGCCCTTGCCCTTGCCCTTGGCCAGGGTGGCCTTCTTGCCCTTGGCCGCCTTCCCCTTCTTGGCCACGGTGGCCTTGGCCTTGCCGTCGCTGATGACGAAGTTCTGGGTCACGTAGACGTAACCGCGCTCGTCGTGGACGACCGAGAGGCCGACGGTGTCGAAGCGGCCGTTCAAGATATTGGCGCGGTGGCCCGGGCTGTCCATGAGGGCCTGGTGGGCGACCTCGACCGACCCGGCCATGGCCACGTTCTCGCCCAGGCCCTTGGCGCCCAGTGAAGAGCGGGTGGCGGCGGTGAAGTAGGAGTCGTTGTGCCAGATGGTGCGCCGGCTGGCCATCGCCCTGGTGTGGGGGCGGGCGATGTCGTCGACGTCACCCCGGCCGGCCAGGGGACGGAGGCCCCGGCTGGTGCGCTCGTTGTTGACCAGCGCAAGCAGGTGGTCGGCTCCGCCACCCACCTCCGCGATGTAGCCAGGCCCCCGCTGCTGGGCCGGCTGGGACTGGGGCTGGGACTGCCGGGGCTGGGACTGGGGCTGGGACTGCTGGGGCTGGGACTGGGTGCAGGAGCTGGTGATGTTCTGCACCAGACCACACTCGGCGGCAGACGCCGGCACAGCTTCCAAGAGGCCGGCGGGCAGGGACAGTGAGAGGGACAGGACGGTGAGTGAACCGAGGCGCTTGAGCATGGACAAAGACGTCGTGTGTCCAGGCTTTGGCGTGTATCGACCCCCGCCCAACGTCTGCCCAACGCTTCGGGGCTGGTCCGAACGAGTGGGTCGACGCGGTCCCGGGGCCCCCCGACAGGACGGTGCCGCCCCGACTCAGGAGTGCCATCCGGGCCCCCCCGAAAGGACGGGTCCCGGCATGTTGACCAGACGTTGGGGGGCCGTCGATACACGCCCAACCTGGGACAAACCGACGCGTCTGTCATGCTCAGCCCCAACCCCCGGGACCTCAGCCTGACCGAGCTCGAGGCCCTGCACCGCCGGTTCTACGAGACGCGCCAACCCGCTGATCAGTGCCGGCTGCTCGAGCACTACGAGGGCCTGGCCTTCCACCTCGCCTCCCGAGCCACCAAACGGCCGAGCGATCACGATGACCTGGTGCAGGTGGCCCTCATCGCCCTGGTCACCGCACTCGACCAGTTCGACCCGCACCGGGGCGTGACCTTCACCACCTTTGCCTGGATCACCATCCGGGGGCACCTCAACCGCTGGCAGCGTGACCACGGCTGGAGCGTTCGGGTCCCCCGCAGCCTCCAGGAGCGGTGCCTGCGCACGTCGCTGGTGGTGGAGCAGTTGAGCCACGAGTTGGGGCGCCCTCCGAGGATGGTGGAGATCGCCCAGCGAATGGGGTCCGGCGAGACCGAGGTGCGCGAGACGCTGCAGGCGCAGCGGGCGTACCTGGCGTTTCCCATCCCAGCCGGCGACGACGCCTCCTCCGAGACGGCGTTGGCCACGCACGACACCGGCTTCAGCACCGTCGACGACCGCAGCCAGCTCAGGTCGCTTCTGGCCCGCCTTCCCGACGACGAGCGCGAGCTCATCGAGCTGCGCTTCGTCGAGGAGCTCACCCAGTCCGAGATCGCCGCTCGTCTCAACTCCACCCAGGTGCGCATCTCCCGCCAGCTGGCCCGGAGCCTGGCCAAGCTACGAGCGTGGGCCGAGGCAGACCGTCAGGCCGCGCTGGTGGATTGACTTAGGTGTGCCTAACATGGGCAGCGGTGTACATCTGCCACTGTCGAGCGGTCACCGACGCCACCATCGAGGCGGCGATCACCTCGGGCGCCAGCACGATCGACGAGGTAGCGCGGTGCTGCGGTGCAGGTTCGCGCTGCGGCGGTTGCTGGCCGGCGCTCCAGGCCATGCTGTCCGGCCAGCCCCTCCCCTCCTACGCCGGCATCAACGCCCGGTCCCGCCGCACGCCGCGCCACCACGCCGCCTGAGCGCCACTCGCTATGCTGCGGCGCCGAGGAGGACACATGAAAGGTCGCGACGAGGTCATCGAGCTCCTGAACGAGGTGCTCACTGCAGAGCA
>JAHWJQ010000267.1 GCA_019348305.1 Actinomycetota bacterium | reverse complement strand
CACCTCCGACCCGGTCACGAGCGGGCCGCGATCGACGTCACGGCGAAGCCGGCGAAGGCCGCCATCGCACCCGCACTGCTCCAGAGCCCGGGACGACCGGCGCCGGCCGGCACCCGCCCGACCGGCACCCCGTCCAGCCGCACCTCGGCCGTGCCCCCCCGGCGAGCCAGGAGCAACTGGTGGAAGCACCCGGGGTCGAAGTCGGGCCGCAGCCGCGCCACCACGCCGGCGCCGGCCACCTCGCCAGCCGCCACCGCCCGCCATTGCAACACGCCGGCAGCGGGGTCGATCTCCACCACCGTGTGGTTCTGCCCGTCCTCCCACGAAACGACCGCCCCGAAGCCACCGCCGGCCGCCCCCCGCTGGGCCACGTTCAGCTCCACCAACTGGTTCCCGGCGGGCGCGGCGACGGCCACCGCCGCCGCGTCGCCTCCACGGCCGTCGAGGCGCACCGCCTCGTGGGTGTCGAACTCCCAGCGCCCACCTTCGACGTGCCAGGCGCCGGCGTTGGTCCCGCGCCCACCGAACAGGTCCCGGAAGTCGGGCTCGGCAGGCCAGGGCTGCCCGTCGAGCCGGGGACCTGACTTGGCCGGCCCCGATGGCGTCCACTCCAGGCGGTCGGTGCACATGTAGCGCCCGGTGAGTGACGGGTCCCAGGCGTGGTAGACGAGGTAGTCGGTGAGGTTGTCGGGGGCGGTCACGATCGAGGCGTGGCCCGGGCCGATGGCCCGGTCGGGGACCGTCTGCAGCACCAGCGGCCCGTCAACGCCTCCCACGGTCGTGTAGGGCCCCAGCGGGTGGTCGGCCACCGCGCAGCCGACGCCGTAGTTGGGCGCCTTCCACGCGCCGCCGCTGAAGAAGCACCAGTAGCGGCCGCCGCGCCGGCGTACGAACGGCCCCTCCAGCGTGTACCAGTCCCACACCTTTTCGTACCAGTGCCGCCCCCGCTCGTAGATGTGCCACTCGGCGTGGGGCCGCACGACCGTCGCCCGCTCGCCGGCCAGGCCCACCATGTCGACCAGGCGGTCGACGACGATCCCCGTGCCGACCCGGTCGCCGTCGAGGAAGTCGCGGCTGTAGAACAGGTACCAGGTGCCGTCGTCGTCGCGGAAAGGGTGGGCGTCGATGCTGAACGGGTCGGCGGCGTCGAGCACGGCGCCCTCGTCACGGAACGGCCCCGTGGGCGACTCCGCGGTGGCCACCCGTAGCTGGTGGCCCTGCCCCTCGTCCCCGCCGCAGGAGTAGTAGAGGAAGAAGCGGCCGTTGTCGTAGGCCACCTCCGGTGCCCAGTAGCACGAGCCGGGGGGCGGCGGCCCGAGCGCAGCGCCGGCAGCTTGCCACTCCACCAGGTTGGTCGAGGTGAGGACGGGGATGGGACCGCCCGCGGGGGTGCCGTAGGCGTAGTAACGCCCGTTCCACTTGAGGACGAAGGGGTCGGCCAGCACCCCCCGGTGCACCGGGTTGGTGAAGGTGTTCACGCCGGCACCGTTGCCGGGCACCGGAGCGAACGACTCAGTGCTTGAAGTGCACGTAGGTCTCGGGCTGCTCCTGGAGCTGATCCACGACACGGCAGCGCAATAGACCGCGGACTGGCTCCGGCAGGCTCTCGTAGTAGTGCCTGGGGACGGTGAGCTCGAGGTTGGGGGTGTGCAGCCACTCGCGCACATAGCCCATCACAACCATCGGCCGGGGGGCGGGCGTGGTGTTCGGGGAGCCGGCGTGCAGGGCGAACGGCGTCCGCACCATCACGTCGCCCATGGTCATCGGGAACGACTCGAGGGGAATGTCACCCGAGGCGACGCGGGCGTCGGCCTCGGCCCGCCGCAGCAGGTGCGTGCCGCGCGCCATCTTGAACGGCCCGTTCTCCTCGGTCACGTCACACAGGGGGAAGTTGACGGCCAAGGCGAACAGCGGCGTGAACACGTCGTCGGCGAACAGCGGGGGGAAGTCGCGGTGCACCTCCTGGGCCTCCGACCCCAGCACCGGCGTGTCGGCGGCCAGCTGCACCATGGCGATCTTGTCGCCCAGGACCCGCCGGACCAGCTCGAGGATGCTCGGGTGGGCGAAGACCCCGCTGTCGGCGAAGGGGGCCATCCACGGCAGGGTCGTGTAGAAGCGGCCCTTTCCGCGGGCCGCGAGTCCCCTCGGCTGCCGGCGGCGGTGCTCGACCATCGCATCGAACGCGTTGGCCCAGTCCTGGACGAGCTCCCGTGGGAACAGACCGCGAAGGATGGTTACGCCGTCGCGCTCGATCTCGCCCGCGGCCCGGTCGAGCTGGTGATCCGACAGCTGCTGCGGGCCCTGCTCGGGCCGGGTGGTGAAGCCGTTCAGTGGGGTGAGGGTCGACACGCGTTATCTATCGGACCGCTCGTCGCAGATGTGAACCATCTGCTCCCGGGAATTGCCGCGGCGGACTTCATCCGCTGAGGGCGCCGGCGTGGGACCAGCCCCGGACGGGTAGCGCTACCGGGTGCGCCAAGACATCTGGCCCGAGCGTCTGTTGCTGGTTCGCCACGGCGAAAGCGCCGGCAACGTGGCCCGCGACCTCGCCGAAGCGACGGGCGCGCCGATGATCGACATCGCCGAACGGGACATGGACGTCCGCCTCTCCCCGCTGGGGGAACGCCAGGCGGCGGCGCTGGGACGCTGGCTGGGTGGCCTGCCCGAGCACGAGCAGCCCACCGTCGTCTACACCTCGCCCTACGTCCGCGCCTGCGAGACCGCCCGCCTCGCCCTCGTGTCGGCCGGGCTCAGCGGGCGGGTGGCCTTGGCGGTCGACGAGCGGCTGCGGGAGCGGGAGTTCGGCATCCTCGACCGCCTGACGCGGCTGGGCATCAGCCAGCGCTACCCCGACCAGGCCGAGTTCCGCGCCCACCTGGGCAAGTTCTACCACCGGCCGCCTGGGGGAGAGAGCTGGGCGGACGTCATCCTGCGGCTGCGCAGCACCCTCGACACCGTCTGTCGCGAGTGCTCAGGCGAGCGGGTGCTCGTCGTCACCCACCAGGTGGTGGTGCTGATGTTCCGCTACGTGCTCGAGCACCTGAGCGAAGAGGAGGTCCTGGCCATCGACCGCCAACACGAGGTGGCCAACTGCTCGGTCACCGCCTACGACCTGGAGGGCGGGGCCCGGCCGGGCCTGGCCCTTCGCCGGTTCAACTACGTGGCGCCGCTGGAAGAGGCCGGCGCCCCCGTCACCACCGATCCG
>JAHWJQ010000266.1 GCA_019348305.1 Actinomycetota bacterium | reverse complement strand
CCGCACGTTCTGGGCCTTGATGGTGATGCCCCGCTCGCGTTCGATGTCCATCGAGTCGAGGTACTGCTCCCGCATCTCCCGGGGGTCGACGGCCTCGGTGAGCTGCAGGATGCGGTCGGCCAGCGTGCTCTTGCCATGGTCGATGTGAGCGATGATCGAGATGTTGCGGAGGCGCGCCAGGTCCATGGGGATCGGTCGATCGTACCGGCGGCGGGTTGTTGGCTAGACCGGGTCAGTAGCCGGCGGCCACGTCGATGGCGCCGGCCAGCGGCTGGCCGGCGGCGAAGCGGCGGACGTTCTCGCGGATGCGCGACGCCAGCAAAGGGGCCGCCATCTCCTCGGTGTTGGAGGTGTGCGGCGTGATGAGCACGTTGGGCAACCCCCACAGCGGGTGGTCCGCAGGCAGCGGCTCGGGCTCGGTGACGTCGAGCGCCGCGCCGCCGATGCCTCCCCCGACCAGGGCGGCCACGAGGTCGTCGGTCACGACGTGGCGGCCCCGGGCCACGTTCACCAACCAGGCGTGGCGCTGCATCGAAGCGAGTTCTGCGGCGCCGATGATGCCTTCGGTGGCCGGTGTGAGCGCGAGGGCCAGGAACACCACATCGGCCGCCGCCAGCGCCGAGTGCAGCTGGTCGACCCCGACGGTACGGGCGGCGCCGGCAAAGGGCCGGCCGCTGCGGCGGACCACCGTCACCTCCACCCGGAGCGGGCGCAACAGCCCGACCAGGCACTCGGCGATGCCGCCGCCGCCCAGGATGGTCACCCTTCGCTCATAGAGGCTGGCGCCCGACTGGGCCCCCCAGGAGCGCGCCCGCGCCCGCTCGGGCAGGTCGCGCAGGCCGGCCAGGGCCAGCGCCAGCGCGTGCTCGGCCACCGGCTCGGCGTAGGCCCCCTTGGCACAGGTCCAGTGGCGGTCGTGGTCGAACAGGCCGGCGGCCGCGAACTCCTCTACGCCGGCCCAGGGGAGCTGCACCCAACGCACGCCCGGGGCACCGGCGAGCAGTTCTTCGAGTCGTTCGGCTCCGGTGGGAGCGGTCCACACCAGCCCTTCGGCCTGGCCCGGCGCCACCACCCGGCCGCCGCCGTCGACCACCGCCCGCCGCGTCCATTCCGGCGGCGGCTCAGGGGCGATGGCGATGCGGGGAGCCACGAGGTGGAGAAGCTAGCGCCGGGGCTGGTAGCGTCTTTCCCCCGTGGCGAACATCAAGAGCCAGATCAAACGCAACAAACAGAACGAGGTGCGCCGCCTTCGCAACAAGGCGACGAAGTCGGAGATCAAGACGCGCGTGAAGACGGCAGTGAGCGCGGCCGGCGCCGGCGCCGACAACGCCGACGAGGCGGCGCGCACGGCGATGAAGCGGCTCGACAAGGCGGCCACCAAGGGCATCATCCACAAGAACCAGGCGGCCCGGCGCAAGAGCCGCCTGATGAAGCGCCTGGCCGGGCTCACGTCCGGCTCCTAGAGCCTCACGCCGGCGCCCCCACCTCGACGTCGTCGAAGCCCTCCACCGAGGTGCGGATGGCGTCGACGTCACCCACCATCACCGTCTGGAGGTTGCGGGGCGCGAGGTAGCGGCGGGCGGCTTCGATGACGTCGGCCTCGGCCAGGGCCTCGACCGCGGCCGGGAACTCCCGGAGGTAGTCCACGGGCAGGTTGCGGCTGGCCAGGGTGGTCAGGTAGGACGCCAGCCCGGCCTGGGTCTGGATCGACATCGACAGCGTGCCCGACAGGTAGCGCTTGGCCGAGCGCAGCTCCGACTCCTCCAGCGGCCCGGCCAGCATCCGGTTGAGCTCGTAGCGGATCTCCACCAACGCCGGCGCCGTCACCTCGGTGGCCACGTCCGCCTGGACCACGAAGAACGAGGCCATGCGGTTCTGCTGCACGGCACTGCCCGGGCTGTAGGTGTAGCCGCGGCGCTCCCTGATGTTCTCGACGAGCCGCGACACGAAGTACCCCCCGAAGACCAGGTTGGCCAGGGCCAGCTTCGGGAAGTCGGGGTGGGTGCGCCCGACGGCGGGGCCGCCGATGCGGATGTTGGTCTGGACCGACCCCGGCCGGGGCACGAGGAGGGTGGGTGCCGCGCCGGTGGGGCGGGGGGCGGCAAGGCCGGGCTTTCCCCCGCCGGCCGGCCACTGACCGAGCGCGGCCTCGGCCAGGTCGAGGGCGCGGCCGGTGGCCACGTCGCCGACCAGCACCAGGATGGCGCCCTCGGGCCGCAGCCGCTTGTCCTGCAGCCTGCGCAACTGGCCGGCCTTGACTGCCTGGACAGCAGCGGGAGCGGGAGGCGCCTGGCCGTAGGGATGGTCGCCGAAGAGCCGACGGAGCAGCGCGTGGCGGGCGATGGTCGCCGGTTGGCTGAGCTGCAGCGTGATCTCCTGGGCGATCACGTCGCGCTGGATCGCCACCTCCTGGTCGGGATGGGTGGCGCCGCTGAGGATCTCCCCCAGGAGGCCGAGCAACCCCCGCAGCTCCCCGGCGAGAGCCGACCCGGAGAACACGAAGTCCTCGCTGTCGGCGCCGGCGTCGAGGTGGCCGCCCAGGCGCTGGAGCTCCTGGGCGATCTGGGTGCCGGTGCGCGTGATCGTCCCGGACAACAGGGTCTTGGTCATGACCCGGGACAGGGCGGGATCGGCCGCCGACCTGTTCCGCGCCGAAGGGACGAGCAGTCGCGCCTCCACCCGGGGGATGGCGGGGCGCCTGGCCGCCAGCACCCGCAGTCCGTTGGCCAGCCGCCGCTCGGCCACCACCGGCAACTTGATCCCCTTGAGCGGCGGGACCTCGGGCACGATCCCCACCAGCTCGGGCCTCACCAGCCTGGGCGCCGGCGTCGGGCTCATGGCCGGCTCGCGGGCTGGACCTCGAGCACGGCACGGGCGTCGGGCCGCATCCACTTCCCGGCGGCGGCCACCACCGCCCCGGGCTCCACCGAGGCGATGGCCTCCGGGAGCTCGTTCACGAGCTCCGCCCGCCCCCGTTGCTGTTCGAGGGTGGCCAGGAACATGGCCCGGTGCAGGAGGTTGTCGAGCCGGCGCAGGTGCCCCGACACGAGGCTGGTCTGCACCCGCTGCAGTTCCTCCCCGCCGATCCCAGTGGCCGCCAGCTCGGCCAGCTCGGCGTCGATGGCTCCCAGCACCTGATCGGCGGTTCCGCCGGGGTGGTAGGCCAGCAACTGCAGCATCGTCGGGTCCCGGACGTCGAAGGGGTC
>JAHWJQ010000265.1 GCA_019348305.1 Actinomycetota bacterium | reverse complement strand
GCTGGCATCCGGTGGGCGGCGTAGCCGGTGACCACCTGGACGATCGCCCACAAGGCGGCATTCGGCGGCACCCGCCGGTAGAACAGGCGCCAGAGGTAGAGCAGGAGGCCGCTCTGGTCGGCGTGGTTCACGTGCGGATCGTCCTGCCCCGCCACGTGACCTCCTTGCGCACGTAGGTGAGCACGAGGCTGCGGCCGAACACGGCGATGAAGAAGACGAGCGGCACTGGGTAGAGCAGCGGCGGCCACCAGCCGAAGCGGCCGATCCGGCGCAACATCCAGACCAGTTGGACGACGTAGGCGGCGTAGGGCGCGAGGCCGATGGGCGAGAGCCGCCGGACGGCGCCCACGGCCAGGAGCGCCCCGGTGATCCACAGAACAACAAGCACGAGCGTGACGGGCCGGGCCCCGGCCGCCCCCCGGCCGAAGTTCTTGGTGAAGCCCTCGACCAGCTGCGCCACGCCCCCGGGGTACATCCGGAAGTCGACGACGCCGCGGCCGCCGAAGCAGGTCACGGGCATGCCGGCACCCGCGTAGCGGCGGGAGAGCGCGACGTCCTCGACGACCTCGCCCCTGACGGCGGAGTGACCGCCGCTGGCGTCGTAGTCGGACCTGGTCGTGGTGAGACAGGGCCCGAAGGCACCGGTGGGCGCCAGGCGGTGCTGCAGGGGTGTGAACGCGTCGACCCCCATCATCGCCACGACGTTGAACAAGGCGGCCAGGCGCTCGTACTGGTGCTTGGGGGTGTGGAACGGCTGCACGGCGACCAGACCCCCGGTCCGCCCCAACTCGCCCACCACTTTGGCCAGCCCGCCGGGGTGGAACCGGGTGTCGGCATCGACGAAGACGAGAGTGGGCGCAGTTGCCGCCTGGGCCCCGCTCCAGCAGGCCCAGGCCTTGCCCGTCCACCCCGGCGGCAGGTCAGGCGCTTCGATGAGGGTGGCGCCGTACGCCTCGGCGACGCCGGCGGTGCCGTCCGCCGAGTGGTCGTCGACGACCACCACCTCGGCTGGCCACTGGTCCCGCAGTGAGTCCAACAGCACCGGGAGGGACCACTCCTCGTCGCGGGCCGGGATCACCACGGCGACATCGTCGAGAGAGCCAGCAACGCCGGCCGGCGACGGGATGCGCCACAAGAGCCAGCACCCGGCCAAGAGGCCCAGTGTGCAGACGATCAGGGTGGCGGTGCCCATGTGCCGGCGAATCTACGGCCACCATGAGAGCCGGCACGGACGGTCCGGCGACACCCGCGCGAAAGAGCGCCCTGGGGGACCAGGGCGCTCCTCGTTCTCGGTCAGTGCACTACGGGCGCCGGGAGCCCCCGCGGTTGTCCTCGGCCGTGGGCCGCTCGCTCGGCTGCTCGGAGCCGGCGCCGTTGCGGGCATCGGTGCCGGCGTTGTCCTCGGACGTCGGGGCCTCCTGCGGAGCCTGGGTGCCGGCGCCGCCGCGGGCATCGCTGCCGGGGTTGTTGTCCGCGGTCGGCGTGCCGGCCGGCTGGAAGGTCTCGCGGGCGGCCGAGCTGGTGTCTTCGCCGAAGCCCTTGCCGTCGGTCTGGGGGGCGCCGCCGGTGGCGCCGCCGGAGACGGTGGTGCCGAACTGCGACTGCGCCGGCTTGGCCGACGTGTCGCCGCCTTGATCGGTGGCGGTCACCTCGGCCTCAGCGTCGTCGCCGCCGTCCTGGCGGTGCTCGCCGTCCTGGCGGTGCTCGGCCGACTTGCCACCGGGGATGTCGATCCCGGCAAGGGCGGCAACGTCGGCGGCCCGCTGCTGGGCCGGCTCGGGCAGTGTCCCGGTGGCGGCCGCAGCCGTACCGGTCAACGTGAGGGCTCCGGCGGCTACACCGAGCTTGGCGGCGAGGCCCATGGCGCCCAGTTTGGCGAGTGCGATTTCGAACATGTTCTTCTTCCTCTTCGGTAGTCCGACCGCCTGAGTGCCAGGCCCGGTGACGTTGCCCGCTGCCGTCGCCGGCAGGTCGGCTTTTTCGGGCGAGAAGCCAGAAGCGAACATCGTCAGCAGCGCAGCGGTCGGCTGGGGAGCACCGGCGCTGGCCGCAATCTGCACGTCCTCGACGAACGACACGAGGTCGTCGTGGCCAGTCACACGCCGACCGGACAGGATCCGGTCCACGTTGGCGTCGTCGAGTGGATGGCGTCCGAGCATCTCATCACCGTCATCGCCACGGCCGCTCACAGGGGTACGCCTTCCTGGGCAAGAATTCTGCGCAGGGCCCCCAGGCCCCGGCGCTGGAGTGCCTTCACCGCTCCCGGGGTCTTGTCGAGGGCGAGGGCCACTTCCTCGACGGTGAGGTCGGCCACGAGGCGCAACAACAAGACGTCGCGCTGATCGGGGACGAGGCGCTCGCACAGCGCCCGCACCCGCCCCTCGGCCTCGAGCCGCAGCGCTTCCACCTCGGCACTCCCGGTCGGCGCCGGCTCCTGTCCGTGCAACGGCTCCGCAGGCGGTCGCCGGGCCGAACCCCGCCGGCTGTCGAGGAGGCGGCGGTGGGCGATGGTGAACAGCCAGGAACGGAACGCCGCCTCATCGCCGCTGAAGCCGCCGATGGTCCGGAAGGCGCCGAGGAACACGTCACTCGTCAGGTCCTCGGGCTCATTGGCGCCGTGAAGGCGCAGGTAACCCTGCACCCGCCCCGCATAGGCGGTCCAGATCCGCTCCAGAGCCCAGCCGGCGCCCGTCTGGGCGGCGGCGAGCACGCCGTCGAAGCCGGCGCCGATCTGATCGCGAAGCACATCGCTTTCATCGGTAGGCCGGTGCCCAAACCGGAGCAAACAACGCGCAGTTTCTGGCATCCGGCGCAGGGGACGGCGCCGTAAGTGGGAACAGCGTCGACTTCGGGTTGCCGTCCGGCCCCGGCTAGCCTCGCCGCAAACCACCATGCTCGACCAGATCTCCAGCCCCGCCGATCTGCGGCGCCTCGACGATCAGCAGCTGATCGAGCTGGCTGCGGAGATCCGCCGCTTCATCGTCGAATCTGTGGCGGTGACCGGTGGCCACCTCGGCTCCAACCTGGGCGCCGTCGAGCTGACGCTGGCCCTGCACCGGGTGTTCGACTCGCCCCGCGACATCATCCTGTGGGACACCGGGCACCAGGCCTACGTCCACAAGATCGTCACCGGGCGCCGTGAGGGCTTCTCCCAGCTCCGCCAGGCCGGCGGGCTCTCCGGCTACCCCAACCGCACCGAGTCCGAGC
>JAHWJQ010000264.1 GCA_019348305.1 Actinomycetota bacterium | reverse complement strand
CCCGCTTCACGGCCACCGTCATCGCCGGCGTGGAGATCCGCGACTCCGAGCCGTGGGTGCAACGGCGGCTGGTGCTGGCCGGCATGCGTCCCATCAACAACGTCGTCGACGCCTCCAACTACGTGATGCTCGAGCTGGGCCAGCCCACCCACCCCTATGACCTCGCCCGCCTCGACGGAGCGGGGCTGCGGGTACGTCGGGCGCGGCCGGGCGAGACGCTGACCACCCTGGACGGCGTCGAGCGCCGGCTGGGCGAGGGCGACGACTGCCTCATCTGCGACGCCACCGATCGCCCCGTGGGCATCGCCGGCATCATGGGCGGCGCCTCGAGTGAGATCAGCGACGAGACGTCGACGGTGCTGCTGGAGGCTGCCTACTTCAGCCCCATGGCCATCGCCCGCACCGCCAAGCGGCTGAACCTGCGCACCGAGGCGTCGGCCCGCTTCGAACGGGGTTGTGACCCCGAAGGCATCGACCGCGCCGTCGAGCGGTTCTGCGAGATCGTTGCCACCGGCCGGGTCGCCCCAGGCACCCTCGACGATCGCCGGGGGCTGACGCCGGCCCAGCCGATCACCCTGCGAACGGCTCGGCTCAACGCGCTCCTGGGCACCGACCTCACCGACGACCAGATCCGGAACTACCTGGCGCCGATCGGCTTCACGGCCACTCCCGTCGAAGCGGGTGTGCAGCGGGTGCAGCCGCCCAGCTTCCGCCCCGACGCCACTGTGGAGGTCGACCTCGTCGAGGAGGTGGCGCGCCACCACGGCTACTCGAAGATCCCCCGCACCCTGCCCCACAGCCCCTATGTGGGGCGGCTCAGCCCCTACCAGCACGACCGCCGGCTCCTGCGCTCGATCCTGGTCGGTGCCGGCGTCAACGAGGCGCAGACTCCCTCGCTGGTCGGACCGGGGGATCACGAGCGGGCGGGGTTGAGGGAGGCCGAGCCCATCGCGGCCGCCAACCCCATGATCCAGGAGGAGTCGGTCCTGCGCACCTCCCTCCTGCCCGGGCTGCTGCGCTCGGTGGCGTTCAACGTGGCCCGCCGCTCGCCGGATGTCGCCTTGTTCGAGATCGGCAGCGTCTTCACCAGGCCGGCGCCGGATCGCCAGGTGCAAGGGCGCGACGCACTGTTGCCCGACGAGCGGGAGCGGCTGGCGGTGGCGCTGGCCGGAAGCGCCGGCGACGTGGTGGCCGCCAAGCACCTGCTCGACACGGTGGTCGAGGGGCTTCGCCTGGCCGACCTCACAGTCGAGGCAACCCTGGTGGAGGGGCTCCACCCAGGCCGGACCGCCCGGGTGACGGCGTCGGGCACCGCCGTCGGGCTGGTGGGCGAAGTCCACCCCAACGTCACTGCCGACTGGGGAATCCCGAGCCGGGTGGGCTGGCTCGACCTCGACATGGCGGCCCTGCTGCGCGCACCCCGCCGGCCCCTCGAGCAGCGCCCGGTCAGCCGGTTCCCCTCGAGCGACATCGACCTGGCCTTCGTGGTGCCCGACGAGGTCGCGGCAGCCACCATCCAGCGGACCCTCGAAGAGGCGGCCGGCGACCTCTTGGTGGGCCTCGACCTGTTCGACGTCTACCGGGGCGACCGCGTCCCCGGTGGCACCCGCAGCCTCGCGTACCGCCTCCGCTTCTGTGCCCTCGACCACACCCTCACCGACGCCGAAGTCGCCCAGGTCCGGTCCCGCTGCATCGACGCTGTGGTCACGGGGACGGGGGCCCAGCTCCGCGGCTGACCGCTGCGCCGGCCTGGTCATCCCGCCTGCCCGCGCCAGCAACCTATGGATAGCTATACGCCGGTGTGTATAGTCGGTGCATGGCACGGGTAGGCATCGTCGGCGCGTCGGGCTACACCGGGGCCGAGCTGCTGCGCCTCTGCGCCTACCACCCCGACCTCGAGGTGGTGGTGGCCACGGGCGACAGCCAGGCCGGCAACCCCGTCGCCGGCCTCTATCCGAGCCTGGCCGCCGCCTACCCCGACCTGTCGTTCACGCCCTATGAGCCCACCGCCTTCGACGGCTTGGACCTGGCGTTGCTGGCCCTTCCCCACGGTGGCTCCCAGCAGCTGGTCCCCGACCTGCGCAAGAGGGTCGGAAAGATCGTGGACCTGGCCGCCGACTTCCGGCTGCGGGACGCCGGCCTGTACCCGAAGTGGTACGGCGAGGAGCACGCCGCCCCGGAACTGCTGGGCGAGTTCGCCTTTGGCCTCCCCGAGCTCTTTCGCCACGAGGTCCGGGCCGCCGATCTCGTGGCCGCTCCAGGCTGCTACGTCACCGCAGCCACCCTGGCACTGGCCCCTCTCGTCCGAGCCGGTGTCATCGAACCCTCCGGCGTCATCGTCGACGCCGCCAGCGGGGTGTCGGGCGCCGGCCGCACCCCCAAGCACAGCTCCCACTTCGGCACCGCCAACGAGGACTTCACCGCCTACGGCCTCCTCAACCACCGCCACACCCCCGAGATCGAACAGGCCACGGGTGCCCAGGTGCTCTTCACTCCACACCTCGCCCCGATGACCCGGGGCATCCTGGCCACCTGCTATGCCCGTCCCTCGGGCGGCGCCACTCCCGACCCGCTGTCGGCGCTGCGCACCTTCTACGCCGGCGAGCGCTTCGTGGTCGTGGGTGAGGCGCCCCCGTCGACGAAGGCGACCTACGGGTCGAACTGCGTCCACCTCACCGCCCGCTACGACGAGCGCACCGGCTGGATCATCGTGCTGGCCGCTCTCGACAACCTGGTGAAGGGGGCGTCGGGCCAGGCCCTGCAGTGCGCCAACCTCGCCCTCGGCCTGCCGGAGACCGCCGGGCTGTCCGCGAGCGGGGTGGCGCCGTGACAGCGCCCCCGATGAGCTGGCTGCCCGCGGGCTTCCGGGCGGCCGGCGCGACCGCCGGGCTCAAGGACAGCGGCGACCCGGACCTGGCGCTGGTCGTCAACGACGGCCCGCTCGACGCAGCGGCCGGGGTGTTCACCGCCAACCGCGTCAAGGCCGCGCCGGTGCTGTGGTCGCAGCAGGTGCTGTCCGCCGGAGCCGTCGACGCGGTCGTCCTCAACTCCGGTGGGGCCAACGCCTGCACCGGCCCGGACGGGTTCGCGGACACCCACCGCACCGCCGAGGCCGTCGCTGCCGCGCTCGGCACGGGCGCCGCCCGCGTGGCGGTGTGCTCCACCGGCCTGATCGGCGTGCGGCTGCCGATGGACACACTCCTGCCGGGCGTCGAGAA
>JAHWJQ010000263.1 GCA_019348305.1 Actinomycetota bacterium | reverse complement strand
CGCTACGACGCCGTGGGCGCCGAGCAGGGCCGGCGCCAGGCGTGGCTGGAGGCCCACGCCGACACCCTGGCCTACCGGGACCAGTTGGCAGAGGCGGTGACCAAGCGCCGCCGGGACCTCGGCGTCGCCGCCGCCATCACCCAGCCCGACCACGTGCTCGACCTCATCGGCGCGGTGCCGACCGACAACCCGGCTGCCCTAGTGCACTGGACGAACATGGCCGGGCGCATCGAGGCCTATCGGGAGGAGTGGGGCGTGCCGCCAGAGCAAATGCGAGAACGACCCCTGGACGCCTGCCAGGCCCGGGAGTGGGACGTTTCGGTCAACACGTCCGAGATGCTGGCCCGGCCATCCGCCCCCGCCCTCGATCGGGGCGTGGACCACGGGATCGAGCTGGGGTTATGAGCGGGCGGTCTGGGCGAACAGAAGCCCGCCTCCGGCGGGCTTCCCCCTCCATGATCCGTCCCACGATGCCCGGGGCCGTCAAGGGTGCGCTGGCGCCGGCCTCCGGCCGTCCTTGACCACCCCTCGCCGGGGAGGGTGGACGAACGACGGGAGGAACCACCGGGCCACTGGGACGGCGCCACCGCAGGCTCCGTTGGCCACAGACGGGGTCCCAGCGACCGGTGTCACGTTGAAGGCGTCCAACCGAGGCCAGCCGCACCACCTCGGACCGGCGATACAGCTTGGCTACCGGCGGCCGGCTCCCCGGCGCTTCCCGCTGCGACCTTCTTCCAGGAGTAGCTCAAGGAGTTCTCCCACGGCGTGGTCCCGCTCGAGCGGGTGGCGCAGCGGCACCTCGGGATGGACCTCATAGGAGTTGCGCCGTCCCACGCGGTGCTTGCTCAGGTAGCCGGCGGCCACGAGCTCGTTGACGATGCGGTGCGCGGCGCGCTCGGTGATGCCGACCTCGTCGGCGATGTCACGCATGCGTCGGTCGGGCTGTCGGGCCACCGACAGCAACACGTGGGCGTAGTTGGTCAGAAATGTCCACTCTTGCGCCCCGTGATGCGGTACGTGGTCATCTACTGACATGTAACCGTAACCTCATCACTATTGACATGAAAGCAGTTTCAACCCACGGTACAACGACCCCCCAGCGACACGTCAAACGGCGGAGGTATTGCCATGGGCCCCCGGCACCGGCCACGGCCGAGCTACTGCTCTTCACACGCCAGCCGCCACAGCGCCCTGGTGCTGCGGAGGACGCGCGTGGTGGCGATGGCCGTCGTGCTCGCCCTGCTGGCCAGCATCAGCGCCGGGCCGATGGCAAGCGCCCAGGAGGCGCCGCCACCGCCGGCCGGCAACGAGGCTGCGGCGTTGGTTCCGGAAATTTTCGAGCCGGATGCGATCAACCGCACACCCGTGGGCTCGCCGGCGCCCGCCGCGGCTGAGCAACTACTAACCACCGGCGCGCCCGCTGGCCTGGGCGAGTCCGCTGAGGTGGTGGAGCGCCGCACGCAAGACAGCCGCACGTTCCTGACCGAGGACGGCAAGTTCGAGACCACCTTCTACGGGGGGGCGGTGAACTACTGAACCGCCCTGGGTTGGTTGGAGGCTCCAGACCTTGGAAACGAGGATGGAGTCATGCCGAAGGAGATCAAGCCGGGGAGGCCGACGACGCGTCGGTACTCCGAGGAGGAGAAGGCCCAGGCGGTGAGGCTCGTTCGCCAGCTGCGCCGAGAGCTGGGCACTGAGCATGGGACGATCCAGCGGGTCGCTGACCAGCTCGGGTACGGAGTCGAGACAGTGCGCAAGTGGGTCAAGCGCGCCGACGTCGACGAGGGCCTGAAGGCTGGCACCTCGAGCGAGGACCGGGCACGGATCAAGGCGTTGGAGCAGGAGAACCGTGAGCTGCGGCGAGCCAACGCGATCCTCAAGTCAGCGTCGGCTTTTTTCGCGGCGGAGCTCGACCGCCCATCGAAGTGATCGTCGACTACATCGACGGCCACCGCGAGGAGTTCGGAGTCGAGCCCATCTGCAGGACCCTGCAGATGGCTCCGAGCACCTACTACGCGGCCAAGCGCCGCCAGCTGGCGCCCTCGGCGCGGGCGCTGCGGGACGCGGTGATGATGCAGGTCCTGGCGGTGCTGTGGGTCGCCAACCGCAAGGTCTACGGCGCCCACAAGCTGTGGAAGGCAGCCCGGCGGGCCGGCCATGACATCGGCCGGGACCAGGTGGCCCGGCTCATGCGCGAGCTGGGCATCCAGGGGGTGTGCCGGCGGCGCAAGGTGTTCACCACCCGATGTGACCCCGACGCTGTGCGGGCCAGGGACCTGGTGAAGCGGAACTTCACCGCCACCGCACCGAACCAGCTCTGGGTCACCGACCTGACGTATGTGCCCACCCGGTCGGGGATGGTCTACGTGTGCTTCATCGTCGACGCGTTCTCCCGCCGCATCGTCGGGTGGCGGGTTGCTTCGAACATGCGCACCGAGATGGTCCTCGACGCCTTGGAGATGGCGCGGCGGTCCCGCGGCGGCCGCCGGCTGGTGGGGCTGGTGGCGCACTCCGACGCCGGGTCGCAATTCACGTCCGTGCGGTTCACCGAGCGCCTCGACGAGATCGGCGCCCGGCCCAGCATCGGCACCGTGGCGGACAGCTTCGACAACGCGCTGGCGGAGACGACCAACGGTCTCTACAAGGCCGAGTGCGTCTACGGCCCCGACACCACCGGCTGGGACGACGTCGACGAGGTCGAGCTCGCCACCTTGTCGTGGGTGCACTGGTTCAACGAGGCACGGCTTCACAGCAGCATCGGCTACCTCTCACCAGCCGAGTTCGAAGCCGAGCATTATCGTCAGATCAACGCCCAGCAGCAGCTGCTGCTGGGAGAACCGAGCCTCCACTGAACCCGGGGCGCTTCACCAGCAGGCGGAACAGCCCGCCGGCCTCCACCGCGCCCAGCTGGCGGTGATCGCCCAGCAGCACCACCTTGGCTTGGGCACGCTCGGCCAGGATCACCACCCGGGCCAGATCGGCGCTGCCCACCATGGCCGCCTCGTCGACCACCACCACCTCGCCTCGGCGCAGCCGCCAGTGCACCGGCGGGCCATCGGGGTGGCCGTGTTCGTGGAGGAACTTGGCGATGGTGTCGGTGGCGATGCCGGCCTCGGCGGTGAGCACCCCGGCGGCGGCAGCGGACACGGCCAGCCCCCGCACTGGGATCCCACTTCGGGCCCACGCCTCGGCGGCGGCGCCCATGGCCCGGGACTTGCCCGCCCCGGCCG
>JAHWJQ010000262.1 GCA_019348305.1 Actinomycetota bacterium | reverse complement strand
CGCCACCAACGAGCCCACCACCTCAGAGCTCACCAGCCTTTCCTCCGAAGACGACGACGCCCTCTCGCCCGCCGACGAGGCCGTCAGCCGCTGCCTCGAGGACCACACCCTCGCCCTCCTGCGAGTCCTCGCCGACGCAGGCGACGCCTGGGGGGCAAGCCCCGAGGAGCAGCGTCTGGTCTCCGGACTGGTCGGCGCCGAGAGCCCCCGTTCCGCCTTGTGATGGCGACGGCTCTCCCACCCCGAGCTGCCCCCCGTAGGGCGCGCCACTCCCCCGCCGAGGTGGCCGCGCACCAGTGAGCGTCGCTCCCCCGCGTCCGCCGCCGTCCGCGGCCGTCGATCCCCCCGCTCAGCGCGTCCTTGCGCCGGAGGAGACCGTCAGCCTGCCCACCGGCGAGCAGATGGGTCTTCTCCTGGCGCTGTGCCGTCGTGGAGACGCCCACCAGCCCTACGCCGTGGCCGATGGCTGGGCGTGGTACCGCTGGGAGGATCCTGCGGGCCAGGTGGGCCACGTGGGGCTGCGTACGCCCGAGCACCCTGACCACACCGATGCCGACGAGCTCGCCATCAGGGCGCTGGCCGCTACCACCACCCGCCAGCGCGCCTACGTCGAGCTCGCCGCCCTGCTGAGCCGCCTCGTCGAGCTCGACGGTGCCGAGCGCCAGTGGCGCCTCGAGCGGGTGGCCGAGCTGCTCTACGGACCCGCTCGGCCTAACTCGCATCGCGAGCGTCAGCTCCCTCCACTCCACGGCTGGCTGGCGCTGATGGAGCGGGGTCGCTGGTCACTCAACACGACCCTGGCCGCCAACCGCAACCGGGCTCAGCGCCGCTCCTCCCACAAGGCCTCGGCCCTCGATCTCCGCGGCAACGCCCGGCCCCTCCTCAGCATCGAGCGAGCCACCCGGTGCTCGGCCACCGCCAGACTCGATCCTGACTTCGCCACCTCTCTGGGCGCCTCCGTGGTCCAGGTACCCGCCCACACCTTCCGCCTGCCCCAGGCCGGCCACACCAACCCGCACGGGAACCGACCCAGCCTCGCCACCCGGGCCCGGGTACGCCTCGGCGCCGCCATCGCCTACCGCAGACACTTGGGCGAGCAGCCCATCCACCTCGAGCGCCTGCTGGTGGACTACGCCGGCGTAGACCTCAGCCCCGTGGCCCGCCGCCGGCGCCTGGCCACCTGGTTCGATGTGCTCACCGGGGATCTCGCCACCACCCGCGGCCGGCTGGGTGTCGGCCTGGCCACAGTGCCTCGACGGGCCCGCCACGTGCTGCACACGACCCTTCGCCTGGTGGCCCCCGAGCACCTCGCCGGGCCCCGCTTGGCCAGTGCCGCCGCCACGCAGCCACTCACCCCCCGCGGTCCCTGACCCGGGCCCCAGCTTCCTTCTCCGCGCTTTTCTCTCAACCGGTCAAGGTTCGTTCGCGCCCCGGCGCGCCCCCTTCGTCGCCACAATCCCCGGCGGCGCCTTTGGCGCGCCCGCCTGCGGTCCCACTGAGCCCGCCCTGACGTCTTCCTGAGGTCGGATGGCCCGCGCCCGCGCCCCGCTTCGCCCCGGGCCGAGCATGGTTCCCCCCACTTCCGTCGCGCCCCCTTCACGCCTCAACTCTGAAGGGCCCAATACCCGTCACCCCCTACGCCGTGGGTGCTCCCGGCGATCGGAGGATCGGCCCACGACAGACGCGAGGTCCCGCCAGAACCGACGCGAGTGGTCGCAAGACCTTCCTCGACGCGCCTTCTGCGCCGACGATGAAGCCCTGTCCTCGATCGAAGGAGACCGACATGGCCTCGCCCCGCAGTCCCCTGGTCGCCAGTGCACACGGCGACCTCTGCCCCTCGGACGTCGTCGCGCTCCGCTCCCACCTCGACGCCGACACGGCGGCAGTGCTGAGCTGGCTGGCCGCCACGACCCCTGAGTGGCTGGACGACCCGGAGGACGAGGTCCTCATCCGCCGCCTGAAGCACGCCCGTTCGACGCCTACTCCTTCTCGCGGGCGATGAGCGAGCGAGCCATCGCCTTCCTGGCCGACGTTGTGGATCGCCACGGACGTCGCCTCGACGACGTCCGGATCGAGATCCCCCTGAGCCAGGCCGAGCTCGCCCGCCAGCATGACTGCTCGGCAGGGACCGTCGCCTACTACCTCCAGCGCGCTGGGGACATCGTCATCTCCCGCCGGCGCCAGGGCCTGGTCGTCGATCGCACCGCCCTGGAGTCGGCGCTTCATCCCGGACCACTCCCCCGGTCGGCGGCCCACAGTCGCCATCTGCGCGTCGCCCCCACTCCCCCATCACCGCCACCACCGGTTCCCGGCCTGAGCGCCGACCAGGTGGTCACGGTGGTCTCCACGCTTGCCGACTGCCTCACCCACGTAAGCAGTCAGCTCGGTCTCATCGCCGACCAGCTGTTGGCGGCAGTCGCCAGCCAACCCGCGAATCCCGCGACCGCCGCCAGTGCGAAGCCGCGAATCTCCGCGGATCCCGCGACGCTCGCGGACAGGGTTTCTCTTTTTTCTTCAGGTAGGAAGGAGGAAAACCTTCCTTCCTTTCAAGCCAACAGGACCCGCGAAATCCGCGACACCGAAGAACGATCCGATCGGCTGCCCTTAGCGTCCGCCAACGAAGCGCTGCCCTACGACCTCGTCGACGAGCTCGTCGCTCCGCTCCGAGCCCTGGCCCGCCAGTCCGGGCGTCCGGAGACTCTTGACAACCACGGTCGCGACGTGCTCGCCCGTCTCTCCGAGGACCAGCTCCGCTACGGCGTGGCCCACGTCATGCGAGAGGCCAGAGCCGACGCTCGCATCTACAAGCCGCTCGGGCTGCTGGTGCACAGAGCCCGGGAGACCCGGGCCGAGTTCTTCAGCGAGCCTGCGCCGTCGCGGCCGGTCCGGGTGAACCGTACCGACGACGACGCACAACCGACCGATGAGGTGGACGACGAGGCAGTGGCTGCCGTGGTGGCTCTCGAGGCTGATGACTCGCGGGCAGACGAGCTTGCGGCGCTCGACGAAGAGGTGCGTGCCTGGCTCGGGACTCACGTGCCCCGGGACTCGATGCAGGCCGTCATGTGGCGGACCAACCGCCGCGGGCTCCGTCAGGCAGCGTGGCGCAGGCTGCAAGACGATCAGGCACCGGTTGCGAGGGCGGTATGACCGCCACCGCCTCGCTGCAGGAACGCGGCCGCTCCGACGGACGCGTCCCCCCCTACAACCTGGAGGCCGAGGAGTCGC
>JAHWJQ010000261.1 GCA_019348305.1 Actinomycetota bacterium | reverse complement strand
GATCTGCCGGTCGTGTTCAGTGCCGCCGGGACGGGTGGGGAATCACCGACCGGTGCCAGGGTCCCGACGACGAGCGGCGCGAGCCGGTTCACCTTCTCAACCGCCCGCCCGGGGGCGACGACGGTGGCGGCGACGGTAGGCGCGCTGCGAGAGACGACCACGGTCGCATGGCACGGCCCAGACGGCCTCTTCGAGGGCTACCGGCTGGTGGCAACCGACGGCGGCATCTTCTCCTTCGGCGACGCCGGCTTCGCCGGCTCGGGCGGCGGCATGAACCTGGGCCAGTCCGTCATCGGGATGCTGGCCGGCTGAGCGCCACGCCCGCCCGCCCGCCGAGCGATCGTTTGGCCCGGTTCGCGAGCGCCTAACAACTAAGGGAGCACCAGGTGGGAGTCGCCGAACTCGTGCCAACGGTAGGAAGCGGCGACGGCGTGGGCGTAGGCCTCCTCGAGCAGGCCCCGGCCGGCCACCGCTTCGAGCAGCAGCAGGTGCGACGCCTGGGGCGGGTGCCATCCGGTCAACAAGCCGCTCACCACCCGCACCCCTCGTTCCGGGGTCACCACCAGCTCGGTCCATCCCGAGCCGGGATGCACCTCGCCCGAGGGGTCGGCGACCGTTTCCAGGGCCCGCACCACCGTGGTTCCCACCGCCACCACTCGGCCGCCCTCCCGTCGGGTCTGGTTCACCAGCTGGGCCGTGCTCAGGGGCACCCGGTAGACCTCGGGGTAGGGCGGCTCGCCCCACTCCGGGGAGGAGACGCCGGTGTGCAGCACGAGCGGAGCCACCCGCACGCCCCGCGAGACCAGCCGGGTGACCACCTCAGACGTGAAGGGGCGGCCGGCGCTGGGCAGCTCGGCGCTGCCCGGCTCGCTGGCGTAGACGTTCTGGTACGCCGACAGCGGCCAGTTGCCGCCGGCGTAGGCGTAGCGGATGGGCCTTCCCCACCGGGCCAGGTAGGCGAGCAACCCCCCGAAGCCCTCCGGGACCTCGAGCGCCGCCAACCACAGACGAGGCGGGGCGCCGGGGCCGGCGCCGGCCGGGAAGGGCCCCAGCAGCCGGGCCGCGCCGCCGCCGGCCAGTGGCACCACCCGCTCCCGGTCGATCTCGGCCGGCACGGTCCCGTACCCGACCGGGGTGCGCAGCTCGACCAGCCACAGCCCGCCGGGCAGCGAGGTGGACAGGTGCAGCAGGTGGCGCCCGCCGTCGGCGGGCACGGCGGCGGGGACGGTGGCCGACACGTTGAGCACGACCAGGTCGCCGGGGCGCAGGAAGCGGGGCAGTTCCGAGAAGGTCGTGTGGCGGTGGCGCTCGCCGGCGCCGGGGGCCGAGACCAGGAGTCGCACGGCGTCGCGGGTGAGGCCTCGGGCCTCGGGCGGCTCGTGGGCTTCGAGGCCGGCGGGCAGCTCGAAGTCCAGCGCACCAGCCGTGCCGGCCGCCGGGGCCACGAAGGCGGTTGTCATGCCGTCGCCGCCCCCAGCTCGCGGGCCACGTACCTGCCGCTGGGCAGGTCGGCGGTGAGAAGGGGGAGCAGGCCGGGCACGCTCACCTCGGGCGGGGGCCGGTCGGAGATGTCCTCTCCGGGGAAGGCCTCCTGGTGCATCTGGGTGCGCATGTCGCCCGGGTCGACCACGTAGACCCGCACGTCGGGCTCCTCCAGGGCGAGCACCCGCGAGGCGTGTTCGAGCGCGGCCTTGGACGAGCCGTACCCGCCCCACCCCTCGTAGGCCTCGGCGCCGGCGTCGGAGGTCACGTTGACGATGCGGCCCACAGTCGGGCTCTTGCGCAGCAGCGGCAGGGCGGCGGCGGCCAGCGCCAGCGGGGCGACGACGTTGACCTCGAAGACGGCCCGCAGGGCACCGACGGGATAGTCGGCCAGCGTCGGCCGGGGGCTCGGGCCGAGGATGCTCGCGTTGTTGACCAGGGCATCGAGCCCGCCCAGTGCGGCGGCCGCCTCGACCAGATGGTCGCGGTGGGTGGGGTCGGCCACGTCGCCGGCCACCGCCACCACCTTCCCGGCCCCTACCCCATGCCCCGCCGTGTTGGCCGGAAGGCCGGACGCCACGGCCCCCAAGGCGTCGGCGCCGCGGGCGTCGAGCACGAGGCTCCAGCCGTCGGCGGCCAGGCGGCGGGCCAGCGCCTCCCCCAGGCCTCGTGATGCACCGGTGATGAGGGCGATGGGCATGTGGCCTCCCTTCTTTGGTGGCACGGTACCTCCGCCACCGGAAGAAAAGAAAGGCTTTTCTTTCTAATCTTCTCCGAGGTAGGCCTTGCGCACTTCCTCGTTGCACAGCAGGTCCTGGCCGGTGCCCGACAGCACGATCCGTCCGGTTTCGATCACGTAGGCCTCGTCGGCCAGCGACAGCGCGGCCTGGGCGTTCTGTTCGACCAGCAGGATCGTGGTGCCCTGCTCCTTGAGCTCGCGCACCGTGGCGAGGATCCTCTGCATCATGATCGGCGAGAGCCCCATCGAGGGCTCGTCCAGCATCAACAGCCGGGGCCGGCTCATCAGCGCCCGCCCGATGGCCAGCATCTGCTGTTCGCCGCCCGACAGCGTTCCCGCCGCCTGGCCGGCCCGCTCTCCCAGCACCGGGAACAGCTCGAGCACCCGCTCGAGGTCGGCCTGCACCCCTTCGGGGTCACGGCGGATGAAGGCGCCCAGTTCGAGGTTCTCCCGCACGGTGAGCCGGGGGAAGATGCGCCGGCCCTCGGGCGAGTGCGCCATGCCCAGGCGGACGATCTCGTGAGCCGGCACCGACGAGATGTCCTCGCCCTCGAACACCACCCGCCCCGACACGGGCCGCAGCAGGCCCGACAGGGTGCGCAGGGTGGTCGTCTTGCCGGCGCCGTTGCCGCCGATGAGGGTGACGACCTGGCCGGCGCTGACCGAGAAGCTGATCCCCTTGACCGCCTCGATCTGGCCGTAGGAGACCCGCAGGTCCTCGACCTCGAGCATGTTGGCCATCAGTCGCCCACGGGAGCGCCCAGGTAGGCCTCCACCACCCGGGCGTCGCGCTGGACCTCGCTGGGCGTTCCCTCCACGAGTTTCTGGCCCTGCACCAGGACCGCCACCCGGTCGCAGAGGTTGAAGATGAACTTCATGTCGTGCTCGATGACCACGACGGCAAGGCCCTGGTCGCGGATCTTGCGGACCAGCTCCATCGCTGCCGCCGTCTCCTGGGGGTTCATGCCGGCGGTGGGCTCGTCGAGCAGGAGCAGTCCGGGGTCGGTGGCCAA
>JAHWJQ010000260.1 GCA_019348305.1 Actinomycetota bacterium | reverse complement strand
CAGGCTCCTGTAGGAGGCCAGGCCGGTAGCCGTCGACTTCCACCCGCCGTCCATGGCCACCAGGTTGATGTTGACGTAGACGATGAGGTCGCTGGTCGCAGCCCGCTTGTTGATCTCGACGTCCTCGCCCGATTCGGTGAGGCCCACGTGCTCGAGTGCGTCAGGGTCTTCTGCGTCGTGCTGCAGGAGCAGCCCGTGAGGGGCGAAGGCGTCGAACACGCGGCTGCCCAGGGCGTGGCGCAGCTCCTCGTCGGCCATGCGGCGGTGCAGCGCGAGCGCGGCGATCAACACCACGTCGTCGACCCCCGCCTCGGCCGCCATGTCGAGCACCGCCTCAATCACCCGCTGGCGGTTGTCAGGGCGGCGCATCGGCGGGAGGGGAAGGGAGATGTCGTCGAAGCAGATGGTGAGCCGCATCCCGGCAAAGAGCAGCTCGGGCAGGGGCTTCGAGTCACCCAGCGGGCTGAGCAGTGCCCGGCGCACCGCGTCGTCGGGATCGGGCAGCGCGCTCAGCGGCTCGGGCGGGTAGATGACCCTGCTCCCCGTCGGCAGCCTTTCGAGCCGGAAGCCTTCGCCGTGCCAGAACAGCGTCGGCGGGGTCGAACGGTCAACCTCGAGGACGAATCCAGGCCTGCCGTGACGGACGGATGATGACCTCCCGTGGCCGAGGTCCGGTGGCATCAGCGGTTCCTTTCGCTACGCAGGTCGAAGGCGATCTTCACGGCGCCGCGGGCGCCGGCGGCCGCCGCGTGCTCGATGGCCTCGCGGTACCGGTCGAGGGTGTAGGTGGCAGAGACCAGCCGGCCGAGACCGAGCGCCTGGACGAGGTCGAAAGCGGCCAGGAAATCGCCTCGGTCGTAGGCGTAACAGCCTCGCAGCGCCGCCTCGCGGTGCCAGAGGGTCGTGAGGTCGAGCGAGACCGTGGCGGGCATGCCGACGACCAGGACGGTGCCTCCGGGGGCCACCACAGAAAGGGCCTGACGCAACGAAGCCTCGCTCCCCACGCAGTCCACCACCGCTTCGATCCCCGCGGTGAGTTGGTCGCCGGCCTTGAGCGAGCGGGTGGCGCTGCGCACCGCCCGCTCGAGTTCGTCCGGTGCCACCACCACGTCGGCGCCCAGGTCCCGGGCCAGCCGCCGTTGCTGAGGGTGCTTGGCGGTGGCCAGTACCATCCGCGGCGGGTCCGGGCGTTGCCGCAGCGCGGCGATGGTGAGCAGGCCGAGTGTGCCGGCGCCGATGACGGCGATCGCACGGGCGTCGGTGGAGCGGGCGGCGTGGACGGCACAGGCGGTCGGCTCCACGAGTACCGCCGCTTCGTCCGTCATCTCCTGGGGTACGGCGTGCAACTGGCTGTCGTGGGCCACGAGAGCCAGGCTCCAGCCCCCGCCGGTGTCGGCGCAGAAACCGGTCTGCAATCCCGGTTTCAGGTGGCCGAAGGCAACCCGCTCGCAGAGGTTGAGCCGCCCCGTTGCACACATCTCACATGGAGGATCTATTCCCCGGGTGGGGCAGGTGAGCACCGGCTGGACCACCACACGGCTGTTGTCGTCGAGGTCTCCCACCACTTCGTGCCCGGGGACGAAGGGGAAGCTGACGATGGGCTCGAAGTAGCGGCTCGACCGGCCGTCGATGGTCGCGAGGTCCGAGCCGCAGATCCCCGCCAGACGGGGTCGCACCCGGTGCCATCCCGGCCCCGGCGGCGCCGGCTCGCCCACCTCTGCGAGCCGCAGCGGTCCGACCCGGGCCCCTCCCCCAGGGGACACCTTGCCCGCCAACACCGCGGCCGCGTACCGCGCCACCTTGCGCTCGAAGACCAGAGCCCTCACAGTGCCGCCGAGGTGTGGCGCCCGCCCGGGGCCAGCGGCAGGAGCGGCCGGGGCCCTCCCCGGGCCTTGGCCCACTGCTCGACGTGCCACCCCCGCTTGCGGGCGACCGTCGAGAGCTTGGGCTCCGGGTTGACCGCCACGGGGTGACCCACCACCTCCAGCATGGGCAGGTCGGACGACGAGTCGGCGTAAGCCACCGACTCCTCCAGGCTGAGCCCCTCGGCGTGGGCGTAGGCCATCATGGCGAGCGCCCGCGCCTCGCCCGTCGGCGGCCCCTCCACCAGTTCGCCGGTGAAGGTGCGGCCGTCCGGAGACGTCGACAGCGAGGCGCACACGATCTCGTCGAACAGGGGCCTGAGGGGCTCGACCACGAAGTCCAACGCGCCGGTGATCAGCATCGTGCGGTGCCCGAGGGAGCGGTGCTGGCGGACGCGGCGGATGCCGGCGGGGAAGGACTTGGTGAGGATGAGGCGGGAGAACAGCTCCCAGGAGTCGGCTTTGACGCGGGAGACGGGCGCCCCTTCGTAACGGCGGTAGAAGTGGCGAAGGAAGTCGCCGCGGTCGCGCCGGTCGAGGGCCAGCAGCGCCGGAGCCTCTTTGAGCATCCGGGCGCTGAAGCGCATTCGCTCGTCGCCGGCCAGGTGCCGGGTGGCGAGCCAGGCATAGGACTCCACCACGTTGGAGGCGATGAGGGTGTTCTCGAGGTCGAAGGCGGCCAGGTGCCGCTCGGGCGACAGGATGGCCCGCCGGCCCCGCTCTGAGCGCCCCAGGCCCTCGCGCTTTCCCGGCGTCGTCCGGACCCGGGCGTGCACCACCACCGAGGGGAGGTGGACGCGCTGCACGAAGTGGTCCCAGTCGATGATGGCGGGGTCGAAGGAGAACTCCCGCCGGTCGGCCGCGTCCAGCCGGTCCGCCAGTTCGAGGAGACGATCGACGCGGTAGACGGCCTCCGTCTCGGCGTAGGCGCCGTAGAGCTCGACGTAGGCCAAGGCGCGGTCGGCGGTCGCCCTGCGTTCTTCCAAGGTCGCCATGAACTGCGCCTGGCGGCCCCGCACCGGTAGCCCCGCCGCCAGCTTCTGCGCCCGGTCGATCGTCTGGGTGGCCCGCTGGAGCTGGCGTTGCACGCGGCCGCGGCCGGGGAACGACCACTTGGGCACCACGATCGGCTGACCTGATGGGTCGTACAGCGGGTGCTCGGTGAAGTACTCGTGCACGAGGTCGACGAGGTGGCGGTAGCGCAGCGGGTTCCGCGACCCCGAGGCCACTTGGTACACGGACGGTTCCGGCGAGGGACCGACGGCAGCGACGGCGATGAGGGCGGCGACCACGAGGTCGACGGGGATGACGTCGACGACGCCCTCGGGGATGCCCGGGAACTCCTTGAGCAGGCCCCGCGCGTAGGAGATGATCACCGGC
>JAHWJQ010000025.1 GCA_019348305.1 Actinomycetota bacterium | reverse complement strand
GCCATGGCACAGCGTCCACGGCCTGTCCTCATGTGTCAGCGATGCCCCGCGAAATCAAGTGTCAGCGATGTTCCGCGAGATCACAACTTCGCCATGCGGTGTTCAGGCTGCCCAAACGCTCAGGGCTCGGCGGTCCAGGGTTGGGGGGCCGGCTCGGGCAAGCCGGCGGGTGGGACGGTGACCGCCTCGTTGCCGCGGCAGGGCGCCGGCGTCGGCTCCGCCGGCTGGTCTGGCCCCACCAGTTCCTCGCCGGCGACCGCGGGCACCACCACGACGCCGTCGGGGTCGAAGGCGAACGTGGGCACCAGGTACACCGTGTCACCGGGACAGAAGGGCTGCACCGCCTCCAGGACCAGTTCCACGGCGGTGAGCTCGACCACCTCGGCCTGCGCCGGTCCCGCCATGCCGGCGCCGGCGGAGGCGGACCGATAGCGATCCAGGGCCTCCTCGAGGCCGATCAACGGGTACTCCCCCACCGACTGGAAATGGCCGAAGAAGCCGCTCCCCTGCTCGACCTACGCGTGGTCCCCGAAGGTGAGCGAGGTCTGCAGACCGAGCACGCGGCGCCCGCCCGCCTGGGGCACGAAGGTGACGGTGCGCCTGAAGGTCGCCTCCTCGCCGATGACGGTGTCGGCCCCCTGCACGTCGATGCCGGCGTCGGACAGGAACTCGCGCGCCTTGTCTTCGGCCTCGGAGGCCGACGGGATGCTCACCAGGGCCGCCGGCTCCGGTGGGGGCGGGCACTCCTCACCGGGCTGGCAGGGCGCGTCGACCGGCGGTTCGGACGGCGTCGTGCCGGCGTCGCGGACGTAGTCCCAGCGGCCGTGCTCCACCACCAGTCGAGTGGTGCCCGACACGACCGTGAAGATGCCGTTGTCGGGCCCCTGAACTCCAGCTTCCAGGCCCAGCGCCCGGGCCAGGCGGGCGACCCGTTGGCGGTCGACCTCCTCGGGCAGCAGCCGGTAGGCGGCCGCCGAGCGTGCCGGCGCCTCCACCCCCGGCGCCAGGCGGTACTCGACGGGGTGGTCGGGGGGCACCGGCGAGGCGGCCTCGCCGGCCGTGGCGAGCGGGCTCCGCTGGGCCGAGGCATGGGCCGAGAGGGCCATGGGCAGCTTCGGCCGCACCTGCTGGTCGGGCGGGACGGCGCGGTCGCCACAGCCCGACAGGTTCACCAGCAGCGCGACGATCGCCAATGCCACGCCCACCCGCCGCCCCCCCATGGTCGCCCCCGTGGTCACCCCCGAAACTCACCGGACCTTGCCGACGTTAGGCCGGATGGCGTCTGTCAGCTGAACAGCGCCTCGACGAACTCATCGGGGTCGAACTCCACGAGGTCGACCACCGTCTCGCCCAGTCCCACCAACTTGATGGGGATCCCGAGCTCGCGCTGGATGGCCAGCGCGATGCCTCCTTTGGCCGTCCCGTCCAGCTTGGTCAACACGATGCCGGTCACCCCGACGGCGTCGGTGAACTGCTTGGCCTGCACGAGGCCGTTCTGGCCCGTGGTGGCGTCGATCACCAGGAGGACCTCGCTCAGCTTGGCCGGCGGCCGTTCGGCGATGCGGCGGACCTTCTTCAGCTCCTCCATCAGGTTGACCTTGGTGTGCAGCCGCCCCGCCGTGTCGGCCAGCACGAGCTCCGCCTGACGGGCCGCGGCCCGTTCGACGGCATCGAAGATGACCGAACCGGGATCTGCGCCCTCGGTGCTGCGCACGAGGTCGGCGCCGGCCCGCTTGGCCCACAGCTCGAGCTGCTCGGCGGCCGCCGCCCTGAAGGTGTCGCCGGCGGCCATGACGACGCTTCGGCCTCCGTCGGCCTCGCGCTTGCCCAGCTTGCCGATGGTGGTGGTCTTGCCCACGCCGTTGACGCCGACGAAGAGCCAGACGTTGGGCCCGCCGGGCTCGAGCTGCAGGGTGCGGTCGCCCTGGCTCAGCAGGTCCTTCAGCTCGTCTTTGAGTGCAGCCAGCAGCTCCTCCGACGTCTTGATGCCCTCGCCTTTGACCCGGGCCCTCAGGTCGTCGAGCACCTCGGAGGTGAGTCCGACGCCGACGTCGGCCCGGATGAGCGCCTCCTCCAGGTCGTCCCAGGTCTCGTCGTCGATAGCCGTGCGCGACAGGACCGAGCCCACATAGCCGGACAGCAGCGCCCGGGCTTTGCCCAGCCGGTCGCGGAAGCGGGGCTTTACCGGAGGAGCGACCGGCTCCGGTTCTGGCTCGGGCTCGGCGAAGGCCTGCTCGATCTGTTCGACCAGCGCCGGGTCGACCAGCACCGGCGTTTCCGCAGGGGGGGCGTCGGCAGGGGGGGCGTCGGCCTCGGTCGCCTCCGGGGCGGGGGCCTCCGCCTCTGGAGGTGCCTCCGCCTCTGGAGGTGCCTCCGCCGCCGCGGCCGTGGGAGGGCGAGGCGGGGCGACGGGGCGGGTCTTGTCCTTCGGAGGCGGCTCCAGCTCGACGCCTCGGCCGCGCCGCCGGCTGGCGGCCACGCCGGCGACGCTGGCGAAGACCACCAGGGCCAGGATCAACACCAAGATGATGGGCTCCATGCGGCCGGGAGCCTAGGTGGCTGGTCTCAAACAAAGCTCGCCGGCTCCGCCGACGAAGCCCCGAGCGCCTTGACGTGCGGTCAAGGGGAAACGAAAGCCTCCCCCGGGCGCTCGGGGCTGGTTTGACACCAGCCACCTAGGTGGTCGCTATGGCTTGATGGCCAGCGTCACGACCGGCTGGTTGAGCCGGCCGAGCTCGGCGGCGGCCCCCAGGAACGGGACGTCACCGAAGGCGAAGACCCCTCCGTCGGCGGCGGTGAAGGCGTAGCCCGCACCGGTGGCGCTGGCGGCCATGGCCACGATGGGCGAGTTCAACACGATGTCGCCGGTGGACCCCAAGAACCCAGCTCGCCCGAAGCTGAAGATGCCGCCGTCAGAGGCGACCAACCAGTAGCCATTGCCGTTGGGGGCTGCGGCCATGCCGACCACTGGCTTGTTGAGCGCGATGTCGCCCGTCGAGCCCAGGAACTCGGCGTCGCCAAAGGTGAAGATGCCGCCGTCGGCCGCCACCAGCCAGTAGCCGTCGCCGCTGGGCGTGGCGGCCATGCCCACGATGGGCTTGTTGAGGCGGAGGTCGCCGGTGGAGCCGAGGAACTGGGCGTCGCCGAAGGTGAAGACCCCTCCATCGGCGGCCACGAGCCAGTAGCCCTGGCCGGTGCGGGTGGGCACCATGCCCCCCACAGGGGAGTTGAGGGCCATGGCACCGGTGGAGCCGAAGAAGCCGGCGTCGCCGAAGCTGAAGATGCCGCCGTCGCTAGCCGCCAGCCAGTAGCCCTCGCGACTCGCCGTGGGTGCCATCGCGGTGACGGGCTTGTTCAGGCGGATGTCGCCGGTCGAGCCGAAGAAGCCGGCGTCGCCGTAGCTGAACATGCCGCCGTCGCTGGCCGCCAGCCAGTAGCCGGTGGGAGGCGTCGCCCGTCGCAAGGTGTAGACGAACACGCCCCGGTCGGTGGGCACCTGCAGGAACCGGCCGCTGATGGACGGCTGGCCGAACGAGCTCTGCGAGCCCTCGGCGGCCCGGGGCGGCGAGAACAGCTCACGGTCGACGGGGCGGAGGGACTGGGCCTCGAGGGCCAGCTGGCGACCGCCGTCGGTGACCACGAAGACCAGTTCCCCCGTCCCGGCCGCGGTGGTGAAGCTAAAGCCGGTACTGCCGCCGGCGAGGCTGTCGCCGGCGTCGAAGCGGGCGGCCACCGCCAGGTCGTTGGTCCGCACGGAGTAGAGGTTGGCCGAGGTGGTCACGAAGATGTGGCCATCGGGGATGCCCGCTGGGGCCACCTCCTGGTTGGTCATGAGGCCCGGCGCCGCGTTGCCGGCCAGTGGCACGCTCGACGCCCGCGACAGCGCCTGGGAGCTACCGACCTGGGTGAAGCGGTGGACGGTCGTGGTCGCCGCCCCCCCGCTCGCCGCGTAGACGGCGGGCGCCGTCGCCAAGCCGCTGCCGGGGGCGCCGGGAGGGATGCCGGTCGAGGTGACCGGGGTCGTTGGCGTTCGCACCGGCTCGCCGATGGTCTCGTCGCTCGGCCCCGGCGACAGATCGTCGACGGCGAAGGTCCTCAGACCCGAGAAGGTGCCGACGGCGACGTAGGCCCGTGGGGCACCGCCGGCGTCGCGGAAGTAGACGAGGGTGGGGCTGGCCAGGGGGTTGGCGTTGAGGTCGGCCGTCCGCTCCGCGGCACCGATGCTGGCCGACGGGGAGGCGGCGTTGCCGAGAGGGACCTTGAACAGCTGCTCGCGCGTGCCGGCCTGCTCGCCGGCAACGAAGAACAACGCCCGGTTCCCGGCGCCGTCGGGCGGGGTGACGAGGGCCGAGCTCTGGATGCGATAGCCAAGGGTGTCCGCTACGTCGACATCTGCCAGCACCGCGCCCGAAGCCTCGTCGACCTGGGCGATCTGCAGGCCGACCTGTCCGCCTTGGTACAACTCGTTGTGGACGGCGAAGACCTGCCCCAGTCCGGCAGGGGTGGAGGTGTCGACGAAGCTGGCGCTGCCGGCCCCCCCGCCGAAGGGATCGGCGGCCGCGCTGACGTCGGTGCCGCCCGGAGGGCCCACCGCAGCGCCGGTGGAAAGCACCCGCAGGTGCACCACTCCGTCGTCGGTGCCGTAGACGAGTCGCTGCGACGACGGGTCGCCGGTGGTGGTGACGATCGAGGTCCGCACGTCACGATCGGCCAGCCCCGTGCGCGCGTACAGGAACTGCACCGGCAGCCCGCCCTCGTCGACGGGCTGGTAGCCCGACCGGCCGGCGTCGCCTCCGAACGCCGGCCAGTGCGCTGCTCCGCCAGGAGTCGTTGCCAACAGGACGGCGGCGGACACCGCGGCCCCCGCCAAAAGCCTGCGTCCCATCTCGTTCCCCCCGATCCGCCGACAACGCGACGAGCATACGCTCGGCCGCGCGGCGTGCTCGCTCAGGCGCCCGCTGCCACCTTCTCGCTCAGCACCCGGCTCGAACCGCCGGGCTGCATGGTGACGCCGTAGAGGCAGTCGGCGGCCTCCATCGTGCGCTTCTGGTGGCTCACGATCACCAGCTGGGCATCCCGGCGGAACTCCGCGATGAGATCGAGGAAACGGTGGAGGTTCACGTCGTCGAGCGCCGCTTCGACTTCGTCCATGAGGTAGAAGGGGGAGGGCCGGCTCCGGAACACCGCGAACAAGAACGCGAGGGCGGTGAGGGAGCGCTCGCCGCCGGAGAGCAGCGAGAGCTGGCGCACGTTCTTTCCGGACGGTCGGGCTTCCACCTCGAGGCCGGTGTCGAGGAGGTTGTCAGGATCGGTGAGCTTGAGCCGGCCGCTCCCCCCGGGGAAGAGCATCCCGAACAGCTTGGCGAAGTTGTCGGCCACGTCGGCATAGGCAGCGGCGAAGACCTCGACGATCTCCTGGTCGATGGCCCTGATGATCTTGAACAGGTCCCGCCGCGTGGTCTTCACGTCCTCCAGTTGGCCTTCGAGGAAGCCGTGACGCTCCTGGAGGGCGGCGAACTCCTCCAGGGCCAGAGGGTTGATCGGCCCCATCAGCCGCAGCTCCCGCTCGAGCTCGCGGAGCCGGCTGTTGGCCGTCTCGGTCGGGGGGAGCTGTGGGCACTCCGACCTCACCGCCTGCTCGGGCTCGCAGTCGAAGTCGCGCCGCACTCCCTCGACCGCCTGCTCGAGGCGGATGCGGGCCTCTGCGGCTTCGAGGTCCGCCCGCTGGGCCCGCTCCCGCAACTCGCCCATCTGACGCTCGACCGATTGCCGCTCCCGCCTCGCCTGGTCGAGGCGGTCGGTGAGGGCGCCCGTTTGCTCGGACTGGCGCCGGCGTTCGGCCCGAAGTAGCTCGAGCCGGGCTGCCACGGTGGCCAGCCGCCGCTCCACGAGGCCAGCCAGGCGCTCGAGGGCGACCGCCTGGCGCTCGAGGTCGTGGCGGTTGCGCTCGGCCTCGTCGCGCTGCTGCACGTTTCGCCGCAGGCGCTCGTCCACCTCGCCCAGCCGGCGGGTCAGGTAGGACCGCCGATCCTCGAGCCGCGCCCCCTGCACCTCGAGGTCGCTGCGCAGGGCGGCCACGGCAGCGGCCTGCTCGTCGAGAGATGTCCGCGCCCGCTGCATGGCGGTGAGCCTGTCCGCTCCGGCCGCTTCCTCGGCCTGCAGGACAGGCAGCACCGACTCCAGCTCGGCGACCCTGGCCTCCTCCCGCTCGACCCGAGCCGCCACCTCCGCCAGGTGGGCCGCCATGGCCTCGGCCTCGGACGCCGCGTCGCCGGCCTCCGCCTCACCCCGTCGGAGCGCGGAGGCGGCGGCTTGCCGGGTGGCTTCGTTCTCGTCCCGTGACCTCACGACCTGGACCTCGGCTGCCCGGGCCGCCGCCGTCTCCTCCCGTGCCAGCCGCTGGCGCTCGGTCGCTGCGGCCATGGCCGCCGAGGCGGCCGCCGCCTGGCGCCGCGCCTCTTCGAGCGCCGCGCCGGTGGCGCCGGCGCCGGCCGCGCCGGTACGCCAACCGGCGGCTCCGAAGCGGTCGCCCTGGCGGGTGACCACGAGGAGGTCGGGTCTCTGCATCGCCAGGTCGAGCGCCTCGGGCCAAGCACCTTCCACGGCCACCGCCCGCTCCAACAGCACGTCGAGCAGCTGGCCCACGCGAGGGTCGGCCGCGCGCACGTGCGCCCGCACTGACACCCCGGCCGAGGGAAGAGCGGCGGCGGCCGCCGCGGCTGGCGCAGCACCGAGGGCCACGACCGCCCCCACGGTCTCCTGGGCCTGCAGATGGCGCAGCGCTTGGCGGGCGGTGGCCGCACCGTCAACCACCACAGCGGCGATCGCTTCACCAGCGGCGGCCTCGAACGCCAGCTCCCACCCCTCGTCCACCTCCACCAGGTCGACCAGCGTTCCGACCACCCCGGACAGCGCGGCCAGCCGCTCGGCACCGGCCCGCGCCCGGGCCTCGTCGAGGGCCAGCGCCAAGGCCTCGGCCCGCGCCGTCCAGGCGTGGAAACCCGCTTCAGCCTGGCGCAGCTCGTCTTCGACCTCGGCCTGGCGCCCCTCGGCGGCCAGGCGGCACAACTCGGCGTGCTCGACGGCGCCGGCCAGGGGGCCGGCCGCCGCCTCCGCCTCCTCCAGCTCCTGGCGCACCCGTTGGCCTTCCGCGACCAGGCGGGCCGACTTCGCGCGCAGGTCGACCAGACGCGACTCCAGACGGTGGAGCTCCTCGGCCCCTCGCTCGGCCGCGCTACGCAGGGCCACCAGCTCCCCCCGCGACTCGGCCGAGCGATCGGTCGATGCAGTGGGCGTGCCGTCGCCCCATTCGGCGGCGAAGGCTTCCCGGGCGGCGGCCAGATCCATCTCCGCCGCCGCGAGGTTGGCCGCGGCGGGCGTCAGCTGGACCGCTTCAGCGTCGAGCTCTTGCAGCTCTTGGCGCAGCCGGGCGAAGTCGGACTCGAGGCTGGCGATCACCGCCTGGTCGACCGAGGCGGTGCGCTCCCGCTCGATGCGCCGCCGGCGCTCGACCACCACTGCGGCGAGGCCCCGGGCCCGCTCCCCCATGCTCTCGAAGCGGACGAGGGCGTCGGACAGGTCGCCCGCGCCGCGCGCCGCCAGTGCAGCCTCGAGGGCGGAGACGGACCCGTCGAGGTGGGCCAGCCTCGCTTTGAGCTCGGCCTCCTGGCCGCGCAACTCCGAACGCAGCTGGGCGGCTGCGTCCAGCCGAGCACGCAGGCCGGCGATGTGGCGGCCGGCGAGATGGAGCCGCAACGCGCCAAGTTCCTCCAGCAGCGCGCCGTGGCGGCGGGCGGCATCGGCTTGGCGTTCAAGGGGGCGGAGCTGACGGCGGACCTCCCGCAAGAGGTCCTGGAGGCGCAGGAGGTTGGCCTCCGTCGCCTCCAGCCGGCGCTGGGCCTTCTCGCGACGCTTGCGGTACTTGAGGACCCCGGCCGCCTCTTCGATGATCAGTCGCCGGTCCTCGGGCCGGGCGTTGAGCACGCCGTCGATCTGGCCCTGGCTCACGATCACGTGCTGCTGGCGCCCCACACCCGAGTCCGACAGCAGTTCCTGGATGTCGAGCAGGCGGCAGGGGACGCCGTTGATCGCGTACTCGCTGTCGCCGCTGCGGAACAGCGTCCGGGTGATCGTGACCTCGGAGAAGCCGATGTCCAGCAAGCCGGCTCCGTTGTCGATGGTCAGGCTCACCTCGGCCCGACCGAGGGCAGGACGGTTGGCCGATCCGGCGAAGATGACGTCTTCCATCTTCGAGCCCCGCATCGTCCGCGGCCCCTGCGCGCCCAGCACCCAGGCAACGGCGTCGACCACGTTCGACTTGCCGCTGCCGTTCGGCCCGACCACCACGGTGATGCCGGGCTCGAAGCCGAGCGTGGTGGTGTCGGCAAAGGACTTGAAGCCCTTCAGGGTGAGCGACTTCAGGAACACGGTGTGTCGAGGCTACCGGCGCCGTGGTGCCACCCGGCGGACTCCCCGGCTACACCTGGCACTGCTCGCAGAGGAAGTGGGAGCGCCCGCCCAGCTTGATTCGAACGATCGGGCTGCGGCAGCGCCGGCAGGGCTGGCCTTCACGGTCGTAGACCTTGTGCTGGCTCGAGTACTCGCCCACGGCCCCGAACAGGTCGCGGTACTGCTCGTCCGACAGCGACGACCCGCGGTGCTTGACGGCGTCGTGGAGCGTCTCGGTCATCGCCCGGGACAGGCGCCGGATCTCCTGGGAGGTGAGCGAGTCGGACGACCGGTCATAGCGCAGCCCTGCCGCCCAGAGGATCTCGTCGGAGTAGATGTTGCCGATGCCGGCCACGAACTTCTGGTCCATCAGCAGCTCCTTGAGCTTGCGGTGCTTGGCGTGGAGCAGCTCGCCGAACGCCGTCCAGCTCATGACCTGCTCGAGGGGGTCGAAGCCCAGATGGGCCAACTCCGGCACCTCTGCCAGCAGCTCGTCGGGAGTGGTGACGAACAGCTCGCCGAAGGTCCGCGGGTCGACGAAGCGCAGCTCGGCGCCCTGGCTGAACACGAACACGAGGTGGGTGTGCTTCTCGCGGGGGTCGCGCCCGGTTTTGGACCACAGCAGCTGCCCGCTCATCCCGAGGTGGATGACCATGACCTCACCGCCTTCGAGCCTGACCAGCAGGTACTTGCCCTTCCGGTCGATGCCGGTGATCTTGCGCCCCTCGACCCGGCTGGTGAAGTCCTCGGGGTTGGGGTGCCGGCGAATCGACCGCTTGCCGGTGACCTCCACGGTCTTCACCCGGCGGCCCACTACCTCCTTTTCCAGATCGCGCCGAATCGTCTCGACCTCGGGAAGCTCGGGCACCGGCTAGCCCTCGCCGCCGCTGCCACTGACTTCGCTGGAGGCGGCCAGCTCCTCGGTGATCTGGCGTTGGAGCTCGATCCACGCGGCGCGGGCCGCCCCCTGCTCGGCCTGCTTCTTCGAGCGCCCCTCGCCCCGGCCCCGCTCCCGCCCGGCCAGGAAGACGGTGGCAAAGAAGCGCTTCGCGTGATCCGGCCCCTCGTCCAGCACCGTGTAGCGAGGCAGCTGGTCGAACCGCCGGGCGGCCAGCTCCTGGAGCCGGGTCTTGAAGTCCTGCCCACCGGGGCCGGCGGCCGCCTCATCGATGCGTTCGGCCAGGAGGCGCATGATCAGCTCGGCTGCCGCCAGCCAGCCACCGTCGATGTAGACGGCGCCGATGACCGCCTCCATGGCGTCGGCCAGGATCGATGGCTTCTCGCGGCCGCCGGAGGCAGCCTCGCCCTTGCCCAGCAGGAGGAACGACCCCAGCTCGATCTCTGCCGCCACCTCCGCCAACGCTTCGGAGTTGACCAGGGACGCCCGCACCTTGGCCAGCTCGCCCTCCGGGAGGTCCGGATAGGAGCGGAAGAGGTGGTCGGTCACCACCAGGCCGAGGACGGCGTCGCCCAGGAACTCGAGTCGCTCGTTCGACAGCGCCCCCTCCGTCTCGGCGCACCAGGAGCGGTGGGCGAGGGCCCGGGCCAGCAGGTCCGGGTCGACGAAGCGGCGGCCCAGGCGTTCCACCAGGATCTCGACACCCGCGCCCGGAGGCGAAGGCGTGTTGGGAACCTCTGGAGCCGGCAGCAGCGGTTCGCCGGGGTCAGCCGGCCTCGAGCTTGGCGACCACGTAGTCGACGGCATCCCGCACCGTCTTCAGGTCCTCGAGGTCCTCGTCGTCGATGCGGAACCCCACGGACCGCTCACCCAGCTCTTCCTCCAGCGCCTCGACCAGTTCGATCAGCGCGAGGGAGTCGGCGTCGAGATCGTCGGAGAAGGACGCCCCCTCCGAGATGGTCGACGGCTCCACCTCCAAGATGTCCGCCAGGCGGTCACGGATCAGCTCGAAGACCTGGCCTCGATCCATCGGGCCTCGTTCTACATGGGTTTCGGCCGGCATATCGCGGCGGATCATAGACCACTGCGACCACTGTTCATTCCGAAGAGACAGCCTCACGGAGATTGTCGACGAAGCCCTGTTCGACCATGTCCCGCGCCACCTTCACGGCATTCACGATTGCTCCCGGGGAGGAGGAGCCATGGCTGATGATGCAGACCCCGTTGAGCCCGAGCGTCATCGCACCCCCGTGGGAGTCGGGGTCGAGCTCCTCGGCCAGCGGGAGCAGCAGCGGCAGCAGCGTCCGCGATGCGACCACCGCTTCGTCGCTGCTCCCCATCAGCGCGAACACTGCGTCCCGCAGGAACCGCATGCCGCCCTCCAGGGTCTTGAGCGCGATGTTGCCGGTGAACCCGTCGGTGACGACCACGTCCACCTCGTGGCTCAGCAGGTCATGGCCCTCGATGTTGCCGACGAAGTCGATCCGGGCCGCCTCCCGCAGCAGCCCGTAGGCCTCCTTGGTCAGGTCGTTGCCCTTGGACGGCTCCTCCCCGATGTTGAGCAGGCCCACCCTCGGCTTGTCGATGCCGTAGCGGGCGCGGGCGTAGGCGCTGCCCATCTGGGCGAACTGCACCAGCCATGGTGGCTGCACCGTGGCATTGGCGCCGGCGTCGAGCAGCACGGTGGGGGTGGAGCCGGGGACGGGGATGGGTGTGGCGATGGCGGGCCGGTTGACCCCCTGCAGCCGGCCCATCCGGAGCAGGGCGGCGGTGACGGTGGCGCCGGTGTTGCCCGCACTCAGCATGGCCGACGCCCGGCCGTCGCGAACGAGCTCGGCCGCCACCACCAACGAGGAGTCCTTCTTGCGGCGGACGGCGCGGGCGCCGTCTTCGTGCATGTCGATCACCTCGCGGCACGCGACCACCTCGAGCCCCTGGGTGTCACCGATCCGTTCGGGGTCACCGACCAGGACCACGGGGATGCCCAACCCGGCGGCCTCTGCCGCCCCGGCAACGATGGCGCCGGGCGCCCGGTCACCTCCCAGGGCGTCGACGGCTATGGGAAGCACCGGCGGCAACTACTGCGCGGCCAGAGGCACTAGTCGACGTCGATGGCCTGGCGACCGCCGTACCACCCGCAGTTCGGGCACACGACGTGAGGGAGCTTGGCCTGCGCGCACTGGGGGCACACGCTGCGCGGTGGGGCCGAGAGCCGCCAGTTGGAGGCACGGCGGCTGCGGCTCTTGGCCTTCGAGGTCTTCTTCTTGGGGACTGCCATCGGTGATCTAGCTCTTTCTCAGTCGACGTCGCGCAGCTCGTCGAGCACTGCCCACCGGGGATCGGCGAGAGGGGGACACGAGCATGGGCCCTCGTTGCGATCGACCCCACAGTGGGGGCACAGGCCCAGACAATCCTCCTGGCAGAGGGGCGCCTGGGGCAACTCGAGCAGCACAGCATCGCGCGCCAGGAGCTCGAGGTCGATCTCGTCGTGCTGAAGAGGGTAGGTCTCTCCCTCCTCGTGGCCCTCCTCGAAGACCTCGCGCACCTCCCCCTCCAGCGGCCCCTCGACGTGGCGAAGGCATCGCCGGCAGTCACCCTGCCAGCGGGCCCGGACCGTGCCTGTCGCCTCGACGGCATGGCCGATCGGCGCCAGTGCCACGTCCACCTCCACCTCGGTGCCGAGCGGCACCTCGCTGCCGGTGACGAACAGGTCGGGGATCTCGGCGCGCCGAACCTCGCGGCGAACCTCGCCGCTGCGCAGGATCATCGAGACGTTGACGCGGAAGGGGTTCTTCATCTGGGCGCCCCCGATCGGCGAGGGATGGATCAGGTCTTGTCCTGGTCGAAGAACGCTTCGGAGGACTCGTCTTCTTCCTGACTCAGAGTCACTTCCGGACGGTCGGCCGGCGCCGGTGTGACCCGCAGCTTCTCGCGGCCGCCTCTGGCCGTCCTCAGCGTCCGCTCCAGCACGATCTCGAAGGCGGCCAGCTTCTGGTCGCAGTAGTCCTCGGCTTCCAGGCGAAGCCGGCGTGCCTCCTCCCTTGCGCTCTCCACCACCCGCTGAGCCGTGTGGCGCGCCTCCCTCACGATCTCCTGGCGCTCGACCATCCGCTCTGCCCGAACGCGGGCCGCCTCCAGGATGTCGTCGCCCTCACGGGCCACCTTGGAGAGGAACTGCTCCCGCTCCTTGAGCATCCACCGGGCCTGGCGCAGCTCGTCGGGCAGGCGCTCCAGCGCGTCTTCCAGGAGCTCGAGGACCTCGTCCTTGGTCACCATCACCGACGAGGAAAGCGGCACCGACTTGGCGTTGCTGACCACCTCGATGACCCGGCGGACCAGCGTCTCGGTGTCGATGTCGTCGTGGGCGTTGCCACTGAAGGCCGTCATGCCGGGAACTTCTCGAGCAGTTTTCGCCCCACCGCGTCGGGCACCATCGAATGCACCCGCCCCGCTCCCCCGAACTGGGCGATCTGGCGGATCAGTGAGCTGGCGATGAACGAGCTCTGGGAGGTGGAGGGCAGGAAGATGGTCTCGATGCCCGAGATGGCCTTGTTCATCTGCGCCTGCTGCAACTCGTACTCGAAATCCGACGCGACCCGCAGCCCTTTCACGATCACGTCGGCCCCGACGTCGCGGGCCACGTCAACGGTGAGCTTGGCCATCGCCACCACCTTCACGTTGTCGAGGTGGCCGAGGGTGTCGCACAACATCTCCACCCGCTCGTCGATGCTGAACAGAGGGTCTCCCTTGCCGGGGTTGCGGATGGGGGCGACGACGAGGTGGTCGAACAGGCGCGCCGCCGTCTCGAAGATGTCGAGGTGTCCGTTGGTTGGTGGGTCGAACGAGCCCGGGCAGAGGGCGGTTCTCACGGGCGGCTCCGAGGCGTGGTCAGGGTCACAAAGGTATCCCCGTACCGCTTGACCTTGAGAAGTTCGAAGCGGTCGCCGAGGGCGACTTGCGAACCAGCCTCGAGCACGAGGAGCCCGCCGTCGAGCCTCCCGAGGAGCTCCGGCCAGCCGTCCCACCGGTAGGGGGGATCGGCGAACACGACGTCGAAAGGGCGGTTCTCGGTGCGGTCGAGCCAGCGCAGGACGTCTGCCTGGTGGACCTCCCCCGGCCCCACGCCGGTGGAAGCGAGGTTGGCCCGGATGGCGGCCACCGCCCGGCGATCGTGGTCGACGAACACGGCGCGCCCTGCGCCCCGCGACAGCGCCTCGATGCCCAGGGCGCCCGTGCCGGCGAAGAGGTCGAGCACCGTCGCCCCCTCCAGGTCGATGTAGGAGCCCAGGGTTGCGAAGACGGCCTCCCGCACGAAGTCTGAGGTCGGGCGCGTCGCTTCTCCCTTGGGCGCCACCAGCCGACGGCCCCTGGCCACGCCAGCCACCACTCGCACGGCGGTATCTTCGCCCTTGTGACGGAGGCGGAGCCGCGGGTACCGCCCAACATCACCTGCATCGACTGCGGCGGCCGGTGCCACCTGCTCACCCGGCTCGACCCGGACGACCCGGCCCAGCCCGGCGACCTCCTGACCTACCGGTGCGAGGACTGCCTCGACCGGTGGGACCTGTTGATCCCCGAGGAGGACTGAACGGGCCCCACTGGTTGGCTCAGAGGCAGGGCTCGGTCGAGAACTCCTGGTGGCCGCGCCCTTCGCGGCAGCGCCAGTCGATGTCCGCGGAGACCAGCTGGAGCGAGCCTCGCCTGACCCTGGGGGTGAAGGTGAACCGGTAGCGCTGTGAGCGGAGCGAGTCGTCGGGCAGCCCTTCGTCGATGACGGTGACCACGACCTCGGCTCCACGGCGAGTGGTCTCGGTGGAGCGGGTGGCGCCCTCGCCACGGTCGAGGTCGCCCAGCAGCGCGGCGGCGGCGCGCTCGGGGCTCGCGGCCCAGGGCGGGCGGTGCTCGTGGAGGAAGCGATTGATGGCCTCGATGGGGACGGTCCCCGGCGCCGAGGACTGCAGCGGCGGTGCCCACCGAGGATCGTCGGTCCGCCTCCAGATGAAAGCCGTTGGTGCTGGGTCCGAAGACCGGTAGAGCACCCGAAGGTCGGGCTTGGACGAGCCCGGGGCGGACGAAGTCGTGTAGACGCCGGGCGTAGCGTCCGCGGTGCCGCAGGCGCCGGCCCTCAGCGCCACCACCGGCCGTCCGTCAGGGAGCCAGCCGGCCACGGTGGAGGTGGGGGCCTGGGGCCATTCCGTGCCCTTCTCGCCGGTGACGGTGCGCCACGCCCCGGTGGAGGTGTCGATCAGGAACGCCGTCGGGACCTCGCACTCGGCCGACCATTCCGCGAGCAGCATCGACCCATCCGGCGACAGTCTCACCGTGCTCCAGTGACCGATCTCGGGCTGCCCCGGCGGCGGCGGGCCCGCCGGTGAGCCGGTGAGCGTACGCGGAGCTCGCCTGCCAGTGGCCACGTCGATCCGGTTGGGCGTCGGCGCCGCCCCACAGCGGGCAACCACGGTGGCACCGGACTCGTGGGCGTCGATGCAGTCGTCGGCGAAGGGCGCTGGTGCCGGCGGCGGGGGCAACTCGTCGGGCACCAAGACGGCCGTTGCACCGGCGACCGTGACCGGCACGGGCCGGCCGGGGGTGCGGAGGTAGAAGTTGCCGACAGGGGCGCGCCCCACCTCAGCCCCCGATGGATCGAGCAGGACCATCTGGTCGCCGTCGAGCACGCCGATGCCCACCTCTGCCAGCGCCGGGCCGGCGACAGGGACCCGGGCACTGACCGGTCCGGCCGGGCCGGGCGACGTGGGGAAAGCCGGGGCGTCGGGGGGCTGGGGAAGGGCCGGGCCACCTCCCTGATCGCCTGCCGGCGGTCCTGTTCTCAGCGTGGCGGTGTCACCGCCGGCGAGGGCCACCACGACAGCGACCACGGCCGCCGCTGCTGCCGCGGCGCCGAGGGCCACGGTGCGCCACCGCGTGCTCGATCCCTCCTTCGACCTGCTTCGGCGGGTCACCTCGGCCAGCGTCACCGGCGAGGCGGCCTGATCCAGCTCGGCGGCCAGATTGCGCAGCCGGTCCTCGGTGCCTGGCTTCACTGCCCATCCCCTTCCAAGTCGTGACGAACCCGGCGCAATGCCCGGTCGAGGTGGTTCCGAAGCGAGGAGACGCCGCAGCCCACCACGGAGGCGGCGTCGCCCAGGCTGTAGCCGTAGCCGTGCACGAGAACGACGGCCACCCGCTGGCGGGGGCTGAGCTTGGCCAGCGCTGCCACCAGCTCGCCGTCCCAGTTCGTCGGGAGGTCACCGCTGCCGGCGCGGTCGGGCTGGTCGGCAAGCACCTCGAAGCGCCGCCACCGGCTCGTTCGTCCTGCCGCCGATTGTCCCACCCGGAAGAGATACCCGGCGACGTTGTCGATGTCGCTCAGGCGATCGCGGTGCTCCCATGCCCAGGCGAGTGCGTCGGCAGCGGCCTCCCTTCCGCGGTCGGGCCCGTAGGCCGACACCAGCGCCCGGCGAAGCCTCGGCTCCACCTCCTCCAGCAGTTGCGTGAAGGCCAGCAGGCGAGCCTCGTCCTCTGTCTGAGCTCTGTGCTGCTCTTCGCGCACCACTTCCACCGACGGTACAAACCAACGGGGCGGCCGGAAGTGTCACAGCTAGTCCGAAAAAAGGCTCTCTGACTCATCGTCGGC
>JAHWJQ010000259.1 GCA_019348305.1 Actinomycetota bacterium | reverse complement strand
CGTCCGATCTGGCGGCCGGTCGGTGCTCGTCGGGACGCCGTCCGGGGTCACCCTGGCCCCGGAGGGCGGGGCGCACCAGAGCATCACGACCCCGTCCATCGGCCTCGAGACCCCCGGCGTCACCGCCTACGAGCCGGCGTTCGCCGTCGAGGTCGAGCTCGAGCCGCCGCCCGGCTGAGCGCACGGCGCCGAAAGGTTCTTCGAAGAAATCGCTCAAGCCCCCGGCGGGGCGGCCGATCATGGAAACAACGAGACGCCCTGCTCTCTTGTCCTACCAGGCGAGAGCGGGGCGTCGTCGCGTCCGCCCTCGCCTAGCCTGCGCAGCGGCATGAACCTGCTCGACCTCTTCATCGGCCTGGCGCTGCTGTCGGCGCTCGTCGGTGGATACCGGCTGGGCTTCGTCGCCCGGGTGGCGTCCTGGATCGGTGCCATCGGCGGGTTCCTGCTCGGGTTGCGGCTGGCGCCGTTGGCTCTTCGCCGCTTCGGCGAGCTCCCCGCACTGGGAAAGCTGTTCCTCACCCTGGCGGTGCTGCTTTTGGTGGCGGCGCTCGGCGGGGCGCTGGGCGAGGCGGTGGGGTCGAAGCTCAGGCGGGCGGTGCCTCCTGGGCCGGCCCGGATCTTCGACCACACCGGGGGCGCCCTGGTCGGCGTGGCCGGCACGCTGTTCAGCCTGTGGCTCCTGCTCCCGGTGGTGGCCGACGTCCCCGGCGCGACCGCCCAGCTGGCCCGCAACTCGGTGATCCTGAGCGTCCTCCAGGACGCCGCGCCCCGCCCGCCGGACTTCGCCCAGACCGTCCGGGCGCTGGTGGGCAACGCCCGGATCCCCGACGTGTTCGACGACCTGCGGCCCGCACCGGACATCGGGCCCCCGCCAAGCCAGGTGCCGGTACCGCCGGAAGTGGTCAGGCGATCAGTCGCCTCGACGGTGAACGTGGAGAGCGAAGGGTGCGGGGGCCTGCACGAGGGCAGCGGGTTCACCGTCGCCCCGAACACCGTGGTGACCAACGCCCACGTGGTGGCCGGGGGCGAGAACATCCGGGTCAGGCGGCCCGACGGTCGGCTGTTGCGGGCACGAGCGGTGGTCTTCGACGACAACCGCGACCTGGCCGTGCTGGAGGTACCGGGGCTGGGGCTGTCGCCACTGCCCATCGCCAGCGCCTCGGAGGGCACCCAGGGGGCCGTCCTCGGCTACCCCGGAGGGCAGAACAGGGTCCGGGTGGCCCCCGCGGTCATACGGGACCAGATCACCGCCACCGGCCGCGACGTCTACAGCAGGGACCGCACCCGCCGCCAGGTACTCGTCCTCGCCGCCTCCCTCCGCCCCGGCGACTCGGGGGCCGCCCTCATCGACCCCAACGGTCGCGTGGTGGGCGTCACCTTCGCCATCGCCCCCGACCGCAGCGCCACCGCCTACGCCGTCGACGACACCGAGCTACGGGCCGTGCTGGGCGCACCGAGGCGGGCCGGCGTAGGCCCCTGCATCTAGGTGGCTGGTGTCGAACCAGTCCCGAGCGCCCGGGGGACCGCCTTCGTTCCCCCTTTACCGCACGTCGGGCGCTCGGGGCTCGTCGGCGGAGCCGGCGAGCTTTGTTTGACACCAGCCATCTAGCGGTTCAATCGCTGACGAGGCCCAACCCTTCGGCCATCGAGAAAAAGGCGCGGGCGAAGGGGCTGTGGTCGGTGCGCTCTCGCACGGACTGCCAGTCGATCTGCTCGCGCAGCGGCCGGGCCAGCTCGAGAAGCCCGTCGTAGTCGAGGTGGTGCTCGGTGAGCGCCAGCAACTTGGTGACGAGGATGTCGTCGACCGACATCACCCGCATGGTCACCGCCTCGACGGACAGGTCGTCGGCCCGGTCGAACATGGCGTCGTCGACAGGGTTGCCCTGGGGCTCGAAGATGAGGTCGATCATGGAGTCGCCGTCGAAGGCCTTGAACAGCCATTCCTCGGGCGGGCGCTCGATCTTCATCCCTGCCTCTTCCAGCACCTGAGCCGCCCTCTCGGCGTCCTCGGCTCGCACGCACAGGTCGACGTCGTGCTCGGTGGCTGGGCCGCCCCGGGCCCAACAGGCCAGCCCTCCGGCCAGCATGAACGGAACCCCCGCCTCCCGCAGCGCCGCGCCGGCTCGCTTGGCCGAAGCCACCAGCTCGTGGAAATCGATGTCCCCCAGCGGAAGTGCCTCCTCGTGAGCGGTGCCTGGCGCTCTACCCCGCGGCGCCGGCTCCGACGCCCGCCGCCGGTCGTAGCACGAGCGCCTGGTCGGGCCCGAGCTCGCCGGAGAATGGCCGGCCCTCCCCGGACCCGTCGCTGGCCACCTCCACCTCGAAGCCCTCGACGAGCCCTACCGGTCCCGGCGCCGGCTCGGGCAGGAAGTTCACCAGCACCACACGGTGGTCGCCCTCGGTGCTGCGCTCGAAGGCGAGCACGCCGGCGGGCGCCTCCGCCCACGAGAACGACCCCAGGCGCAGCGCCTCGCTCTCGCGGCGGGCGGCCACCATCCGCCGGTACAGGTGCAGCACCGAGGTGGGCTCCTCCCGCTCGGCCTCGACGCTGCGCTCGGCGGCCCCAGGCGGCCACGGGAGCCACGCGTCCTCCACCCCCCAACCGTGGTGCGGCTTGGTCGTCCACGGGACCGGCGCACGACAGCCATCGCGGCCACCGGGGTCGACCTCACGCTCGGGCGGCACGACGGCGTCTTCGAGCCCCAGCTCCTCGCCGGCGTAGAGGAACGGGGTGCCCCGGAGCCCGAGCAGGAGGACCGCAGCGGCCCGGGCCCGCGCCTCTGACCCGTAGCGAGTGGCGTGCCTGGGGTTGTCGTGGTTCGACAGGACCCAGGTCGGCCACGCCCCTTTCGGGTCGAACTCCTCAGCCACGGTGTCGACCTGCTCGCGCCAGGCGCGCGCGAGCCACTCGCCCGCCTCGCACTCGAGGACCACGTCCCCCTGCTCGCGGGCCGCGAGCAGGCTCGCCCGCAGGTCGGCCGCCGCCGCCGGGTCGCCGGCGTGCAGGATCGGGCGCACGGCCGTCTCGGGTGATGGGGGTCGCACGGTGGACGACGACACGAGGCAGTGTGCCCTGCCCGGGTGCAGCGCCCCGATCGAGTCCGCTCCCGGACGTCCGGAGCGCCGCTACTGCTCGGCCGCACACCGCGCGGCCGCCCGTCAGGCCCGGCGGGCATCGGCGCATCCCGAGGACGAGGCCCCGCTCGCCGAGGCGCTCCCGTGGCTGCGCGGGGGCGACGAGCCGGCCGTC
>JAHWJQ010000258.1 GCA_019348305.1 Actinomycetota bacterium | reverse complement strand
CGGCACCCGCAGAGACCGCACGCTGGTCTGGCGGCCGGCGCCGGCGCGCCCGGGGAGAGTGCTCGTCGTCACCGCCGGGACGGCTGACCTGCCGGTGGCCGAGGAGTGCGTGGCCACCCTCACCGCCTACGGCTTGGCCCCTTCGGTGCAGGCGGATTGCGGGGTGGCGGGGGTCCACCGGCTGCTGGCGACGGTGGACGAGCTGGCCGGAGCCGACGCCGTCGTGGTGGTGGCGGGCATGGAGGGGGCCCTGGCCTCGGTCGTGGGCGGGCTCACGCCGGCGCCGGTGGTGGCCGTGCCCACCTCGGTCGGCTACGGCGCCGCTCTCGAAGGCGTCACCGCGCTGCTCGCCATGCTCTCGTCCTGCGCGGCCGGCGTGACCGTGGTCGGCATCGACAACGGCTACGGGGCCGCCTGCGCCGTCCACCGGATTCTGTGTTGACTTCCCCGCCCGGGGCCCCAACCCCGACGCCGGCCCCGGCCCCGACGCCCAAGCGGGCGGCGTGGTTCCACTGCTTCGCCGGCATCGCCGGCGACATGGCGCTCGGCTCCCTCCTCGACGCCGGCGCCGACCTGCAGGAGGTGCTCTCGCTGCTCGAGCGCCTGCCCGTGCCGGGCTGGAAGCTGGAGGCCGCGCCCACCATGCGCTCGGGCATCGGTGCCACCGCCGTCACCGTGCTGTCGGAGGAGTCGCCCATCATCCGCACCGCCGCCCACATCGTGGGGCTGATCGAGGAGGCGCGCCTGCCCCAACGGGTCCGCGACCGCGCGCTGGCCGTCTTCGCCGCCTTGGCCGACGCCGAGGGCCGGATCCATCGCCGGCCGCCGGCCAGCGTCCACTTCCACGAGGTCGGAGGTGTCGACGCCATCGTCGACGTGGTGGGCACGTGCGCCGCCCTGGAGGTCCTTGAGGTGGACGACGTCTACGCCTCGGCGGTCGCCACCGGCACAGGGATGGTGCGCTCGGCCCACGGGGTGCTGCCCAACCCGGGGCCAGCGGTGCTCGAACTGCTGCGGGGCGCGCCGATCTACGGGCGTGACGTGGCCGTCGAGTTGACGACGCCGACGGGCGCGGCGCTGCTGGCGGGGCTGGTCTCCGGCTGGGGCCCGATGCCCCCCCTCACCATCGAGGGCACCGGCTACGGCGCCGGCACCCGCGAGCTCGACGACCTGCCCAATCTCACCCAGGTGGTGCTCGGGACCATGGCCGCCGACGGCCCGGCCCGCAGCGCCGGCCAGCCGGTCGTGCTCCTCGAAACCAACCTCGACGACGCCACCGGCGAGACCGTCGCCCACGCCATCTCAGAGCTGCTCGCCGCCGGTGCCCACGATGCCTGGGTGACCCCGGTGCTCATGAAGAAGGGCCGCCCCGGCTACACCGTGAGCGCGCTGAGCGACCCGGCCCTGGCCAGCCAGGTGGCGGGCACCCTGGCCTCGGAGACGGGCTCGCTCGGCGTGCGGGGGGCGACCTTCGAGCGTTGGCCCGCTCCCCGATCGACCGACGAGGTGGCCGTCGCCGGTCATCGGGTGCGGGTCAAGGTCTCGCCGGGAAGAGTGAAGGTCGAACAGGCCGACGCCGCCCGGGTGGCTCGCCTCACCGGCCTCCCCCTGAGAGAGGTGTCGTTCCGAGCCGAGGAGACATGGCGGCAACGGGCACGACCAGGAACAGCCCCGGACGGGGACGAGCCAGCGTGAACCGGGCCGCCGGACCACGGCCCGACTCAGCGCATCACGTAGTAGGAGACCTGCTCGTTGTCACCGAGGCTGGCCTCGCCCGCCACCGGCCCGGCCCGCACCCTGAGCTCGATGGTCCCGACGGGCGCCGGCTTCACCGTGAGGGCAACGGTGCTGCGCTGGCCTGGAGCAAGGTCGACGAAGTTGCGGGCAGTGTCCATGCCCCCGGTGGAGCTCACCACCGCCTCGACCGCCAGACGCTTCTGGGCGACGTTGCCGGAGTTGGCCACCACCACCTGGAGCCTGACCGACTTGACCATCGGAAGGACCCGGGCGGTGCCGTCGACCCCCACCGGTAAGGGGTTGGTGATCACGGTCAGCACGGTCACGTCGGGTACCTGCGCGAGGGTGGCCGCCGCCCGCAACGTCGCCACCAGCGCCGCCGCCTCCGGCTTGCCGTAGCGCGTCTCGTCGACCAGCCACTTCGACGCCGGCATCGTGTTGCGGGCCGGCGGCGGCAGCGCCTCGAGGAACAGCTCGTAGGCCCGGTCGGACACGGCCAGGTCGCGACCCACGTTGATCAGGGCTTGGACGGCCAGGTCGGGCGGCCCCGCCTCGAACTCACCGGCCAGGGTGGCCGAGAACCCGGCCAGGGCCGTGGACCGGGTGGTGAGACAGGTGAGAAGGAGCGCATGGGCCCGCCGCAGGTCTCCGTCGACCTGCACCGCCTCAGCTTCGTCCACCGCGGCTCGGCTGTCCCGCAACAGACGATCTATCCCGCGGCGAAGGCCATCTCTGCCGAGCGACGGGCCCTGAGCACGCAGGTCCTCCAGGGCCGCTGCTTGGCGGGTCGAGCGGTTGACAGCCGGGCGGACCTCGTCGGCGAAGACGATCGCAGGATCAGGCCCTTCGGCGCTGCTCGTGACGATCGAGTTGACCGCCACCACCAGCACGCTCAGTGCGAGTGCGCTGAACAAGAGCCGGGGGAAGCGGCGGGGTGGCCGGCGGCGCCCCTCGACGCCCCCGCGCCGCGCAGCAGCACCGATCACGGCACAAACCCTAGTGCCGGGGTTCGCGGGCCGATCAGGCCGGGAAGGGGATCACCTTGCTCGCTGCGCCAGCGATGCCCGTCCGCAGGAGCTCCTCGGTGGTGGCGGCGTCGTTGGCCCTGGAGAAGAAGTGCCCCTGGACCATGTCGCAGCGCAGATGGCGAAGCTCGTCCAGTTGCTCGGCGCGTTCCACACCCTCGGCGATGAGGCTCATGCCCACCGTCTGGCCGAGGCGGACGATGGCGGCAGCGAAAGCCTGGTCCTTCTCACTGCGGCCGAGGCCTTCGATGAACGGCTTGGCCACCTTCAAGATGTCGATCGGGAGGCGCGACAGGAAGCTGAGCGACGAGTACCCGGTGCCGAAGTCGTCCATGGCGAGGCGCAGACCCAGACCCTTGAGCTGGGCGAGCTTGGCCACGTGGTTCTCGGTGTCGTCCATCAGGACCGTCTCGGTGATCTCCAGGATGAGGGTGCTGGCCGGGACACCCGTCTCGGCGATCACCTGCAGCGTCTCGCCCACGAACGACACCTGCTGGAGCTGGCGGGCCGAGAGGTTGACGGCCATGGC
>JAHWJQ010000257.1 GCA_019348305.1 Actinomycetota bacterium | reverse complement strand
GTCAGGCTGGCCGCCTTGGATACACCGCCATGATGTTCAACCTTGTGCTCGAAAGGAACCCATCCCGAGCTCTCTACGAGAGCCTGGGCTTTGAGGTTATAGGCCGCATTCCGGATGCGAAAGCTGGTGAGGACGGCATAATTTACTGGCGGTCGCTAGGCGACGTCCCGCCCGACCCGGCGGACCGCCACTAGCCTGCGTCCGTGCGTCCTCGACCCTTGGAAGTTCGGTCTGGGGTCTGGTAGCCCAGGCTGCTGGTGCAGCCTGGGCAACCAGTTGCCCACCACGGGGCCATGAGGTCGCCGCGCTGGCCCGGGGCGCCGGTGGCGCGGCGGTGTCAGCTCCGGTGCCGTCAGTCAGGCGGTGACGGGACCGGCATGTAGTCGAATTCGCCGAAGATCCTCTGGCCCTGCGGCGACCGGATGAACGACAGCAGCGCAGAAGCGCCCTCGGGGTCGGCGGACCTGGTGATGATGGCCGCGTAGTTGATGGCGCTCACCTCGTACTCCTCCGGGATCGGGATCACCTTGACCTGGTCGCCCGCCTCGCCGGAGACGTCGCTGACGTAGACCACGCCCGCGTCGGCCTCACCCAACGCAACCTTCTGCAACACCTGCTTGACGTCGGTCTCGGTCGACACGACGTTGCGCTGCACGTCCTCGGGAAAACCTGCGCCGTAGTCTCGCGCGGCGTTCTCGAGGACCTGGCGGGTGTAGATCCCGATCGGAACGTTGTCTACCCCGATCACCAACTTGAGCGGCTTGCTGCCGAGATCCTCCAGCGAGGTGACGCCGGCGGGGTTGGACCGGGGCACCACGATCACCTGGGTGGTGCGGCTCACCGGGTAGTACTCCTCGACGAGGCCGGCCTCGACCGCCTGCTCCATGTGGAACTCGTCGGCGGAGAGGAACAGGTCGGCGTCCGCGCCCTGCTTGATCTGGGTCAGCAGGATCTGCGTGCCGGCGTACGACGCTCGCACCCGCAGGTCGGGTTGGGCGCGCTGGAACTGCTGAATCATCCGGTCGAACGGGCGGGTGGCGTTCGCCGCCACGTAGGCGGTCAGCACGCCGTCGCCCTCGCCTATGGTGCGACTTGCGGCGGGCGCAGGGACGACCACGGCGAGGGCGGCGACCAGCGCCGCGAGGGTGACGAGCGCTCCGCCCACGGCGCGGCTCACTGGCGGTGCCGTTCGGAACCGGCCCCTCCGCTTGCGCGGAGCCGGCTCGCCCCGGGCCGCCGCGATGTCAACCGGAGACGATGCGGCCACCTCGAGGGGATGGAGATGCGCGGGGTCGACCTGCACCGTGATGTGGTCGCCCTGACCGAGGGCGGTGAGGAAAGCATCGTCCAACGGCACCTCGACGACCGCGCCGGCCGGTCGGTCCAACCCGACCAGCAGCTTGGCACCCTGGACCTGGACGTGGGTCACCGCCGCCCGCCAGGTCCCGTCGGCGTTCGTCGCCTCTGGACACAGCCGCATGTGGGAAGGGTGGGCCGCATAGGCGGTGTGTGCGCCCGCCTGCCGGTCCAGGAGTGCCGCAGGGAGAACCGCGTGGCCGCTGAAGGCGGCGACGAACGCCGTGGCAGGCTGGGAGGATACCTCCGCGGCCGGCCCCGCCTGCACGACGCGTCCGGCGTCCATGACGGCGATGCGGTCCGCGAGCGACTCTGCGTCGGCGAAGTCGTGGGTGACGACGACCGTCGGGATCTGCAGCTCCGCGAGCAGCTCGGCGAGGTCGCGCCGGACATGCCCGCGCGTCTGCACGTCCAGCGCGGACAGCGGCTCGTCGAGCAGCAGCAGCCGCGGCTGCATCACCAGGGCCCGTGCGAGAGACACCCGTTGCTGCTCGCCTCCGGAGAGGGCGGCCACCGACCGCGAGGCGAGTCGTCCGATCCGGAGGAGGTCGAGCGCATCGCCCACTCGTTGCTGGCGCTCGTCCGACGAGAGTCGGGAGAGACCGAAACCGACGTTGGCGCGGACGTCGAGATGGGGGAAAAGGGCATAGTTCTGGAAGACAACACCCACCCGGCGCTCCTCAGGAGGCAAGTGAATGCCCGCATCGGAGTCGTAGAGCGTCTGCCCGCCGACCTGCACCTGGCCGCTGTCGGGGGCCATGATGCCGGCGAGCATCCGCAGCACGGTTGTCTTGCCGCAGCCGGATGGCCCGGCGATCACCAACGTCTCGTTGGCGACGTCGATCCGGACGTCGACGTCCAGGCTCCCGATCCGCTTCCGCAGGACCGCCTGCAGGCTCATGAGTCGACTCCAGTCGACTCGTCACGGTCCGCCTGGTCACGGCGGCGTTCGAGCCTCTGGGCGGCGTACCGCACGAGGACCAGCGGCACGAGCGCCACCACGAGCAGCAGCAGGGAGATCGCCACCGCCGTCGCGAGGTCGGACTCCAGTGCGGTGAAGATGGCCAGCGGCATCGTCTGCGTCGCGCCCGGCAGGTTGCCGGCGAAGACCAGCGTGGCGCCGAACTCGCCGAGGGCCCTGGCCCACCCAAGCGCCGCCCCGGTCAGGAGCCCGGGCGCCGCGAGCGGGACGCTGACCCGCCGGAACGTTTCCCACGGCGACTGGCCGAGGGTGCGCGAGGTGGCGATCAACTGGTCATCGACACCGTCGAACCCCTGGCGCGCGGCGGTGACGTAGAGGGCGGTGGCCGTGAACACCTGCGCGATCACCACTGCGATGATCGTGAAGGGGACCTGGAGTCCGACCCAGCCCAGAGAGTCGCCGAGCAGCCCATTGCGACCGAACACCAGCAACAACCCGACGCCCGCCACCGAGGCCGGGATAACGATGGTCAGCTGGAGCCCGGCCTCGACGAAGCGCTTGCCCCGGAAGTTGTTCTTGGAGAGCCAGTAAGCGAGCGGGGTGCCGCCGCCGATGGTGAACACCAGCGACAGCGCCGAGCTGGTCAGGCTCAGGACGAGCGCCTGCCGCGCCAGGGTCCCGTCGAGCTTCCGCCACAGCACCACGGGGGTGTCGAATAAGGCCAGGGAGATCAGTGGCAGAGCCAGGAACGTGAGCAGCCCAGCGATGGTCAGGCCCAGGAGCACCGAACTCCACGACCACCGCGAGCTCGCCAGGGGCGGGGCGACGACGGGGGGTGACGGCTGCTCCACCGTGGCCACGGCACCCCCACTATCTCCCGCATCGCCTGCGGGATGGCGGTCATGGTCCAGACCGGCCCGGGTCACGCCCGCCCCACGCACGCTGCTTGAACCCCGATCGAGCCGGCGCGGGCAGTGTCCCCGCTGCGCAGGCCGAGAACGACATAGAGGTCAGTGCCCGGCGTCGCAGGTCTGCACCACCTGGTTGGCGATCCGGCTCCCGCCGCTGACCTCC